>JAZSFG010000177.1:0-6108 GCA_045532065.1 Ruminococcus sp.
GGTAATAAGCCTATCGCTCTTATCGGCGGTGGTACAGCTATGATTGGTGACCCAAGTGGTCGTACTGATATGCGTCAGATGATGACAACTGAAACTATCGCTCACAATGTTGAGTGCTTTAAAAAGCAGATGAGCCGTTTCGTAGATTTTTCCGAGGGTAAGGCGCTTTTAGTAAACAACGCAGACTGGCTTCTTGATTTGAATTACGTGGAAGTGCTGCGTGATATCGGACCGCACTTCTCCGTAAACCGTATGTTAACCGCAGAGTGCTACAAGCAGCGTATGGAACGTGGACTTACCTTCCTTGAGTTCAACTATATGATTATGCAGAGCTATGACTTCTATATGCTCTACCAGAAGTACGGCTGTAATATGCAGTTCGGCGGCGACGACCAGTGGTCTAATATGCTCGGCGGTACTGAGCTCATCAGAAGAAAGCTCGGTAAAGACGCTTACGCTATGACTATTAACCTTCTCTTAAATTCTGAGGGTAAGAAAATGGGTAAGACCCAGTCAGGCGCTGTGTGGCTTTCTGCTGAGAAGACATCTCCGTTTGATTTCTACCAGTACTGGAGAAACGTTGACGACGCAGACGTTGTAAAATGTCTTAAGATGCTCACATTCTTACCACTAGAGGAAATCGAAGAACTTGCTAAACTCGAGGGTAGCGAAATTAACAAAGCTAAAGAAATCCTCGCTTTCGAACTCACTAAGCTCATCCACGGTGAGGAAGAGGCCGTGAAGGCTCAGGAAGGCGCTCGTGCACTTTTCTCTAAGGGCGTTGATACTGACAATATGCCAACAACAGCTTTAACAGACGCTGACTTTACTGATAACGCTATTTCCATTTTAGACCTTATGGTTAAGTGTTCGCTCATTTCTTCAAAAGGTGAGGGTAAGCGTCTTGTACAGCAGGGCGGTGTTTCTGTTGACGATATCAAGATTACCGATATGTTTGCTGTGCTCACTAAAGCTGATTTTGAAAAAGGCTACGTTGTAATCAAAAAGGGCAAGAAAGTTCACCACAAGGCTACTCTTTAATTAAAAATAAATTTTTACACAGGAGGACATTATGAAGAAGTTTTTCTCTGAATTCAAAGCGTTTGTTATGCGTGGTAACGTTGTTGACTTAGCTGTTGCTGTTATCATAGGCGGTGCGTTCCAGGCTATCATCAATTCACTCATCAACGACCTCGTTATGCCGTTTATCGGTTTAATCACAGGCGGGATTAACTTTGCTGACCAGTACGTTGTTTTAAAAGTTCCTGAGACTGCTGACCTTGTAGCTTTAGAAGCTGCAAAAACAGCGGCTGACGCTACTGCAGCAGGTGCAACAGTATGGGCTTACGGCTCATTCATCACAGCTGTAATCAACTTCATCGTTATGGCGTTTGTTGTATTCTTACTCGTTAAAGCTATCAACAAAGCTCAGTCAATCGGAAAGAAGAAGGAAGAGGCAGCACCTACTACAAAGAAGTGTCCTTTCTGCTTCTCTGAAATCGACATCAAAGCTACTCGTTGCCCACACTGTACATCTGAAATTCCTGAAGAAAAAGAAACAGAAGAGTAATTTTATATTCTACATAAAGAAAGCGTCTGTATTATACAGGCGCTTTTCTTATGCAAATAAAAAAGCAGAAGCATAATGCTTCTGCCTTTTGTTTTACTTAATTTACTTTCGATTAGAAAAACTCTCTTGATGTTCTTCTGCCTGACTTTTTCTTTTCTACTGCGCTGATTACTGCGAATGTAATACTCATTACGATAATCATAACAGCGAGCCAGAAAATGAACTGGAAGTTGTTTCCATTTGAATCAGCCTCAAAACTCATTGTGTTTGCGATACCTGCTAATGCTTTTTCTGAGAGCTTGTTTGTTTCGAGTACAACTTCTGTAGCAGGAGCTTCTGTTGCCTTTGTGTTGTTAGGCTGTGTGTTTGCAATCTGTGCAGAGATAGGTAACTCAGATTCTACAACACTTGGAGCTTCTGTTGGATCATCCTCGATAGGGTTTGCAGTAGCGTTCTCTGAGTAGAGCATTTCGATTGTGAACTCGTCTGCAACGCCTGTCTGTGTGATGCCGTGAGCACCTTGGAAAACCTTGATAGCTTCTTCTGTGATTGTGCCGTAAGAACCATCAGCGTAACCTTCGTAGTATGAAAGCTCAATTAAACGTTCCTGAATCTTAAGAATTTCTTCGTGGTAGTCACCCTTAGAGAATGAGGTAGGAGTGTCTTCTTCGTCCTCGTCGTTTGCACCGATAGATGCAAGCTCTGAGTCAGTTTTATTGTTATTGATAACGATTTCTTCGTCATCATCGTCTTCTGCTGTGTAGTAAGGAGCATCGTCAGAGTAGAGGATATCAACGTCGCTGCCTGCAAGACCGTCTACATAAAGACCAGCCTGCTTCTGGAAGAGTTTGAACGCTTCTTCAGTACCCTTGCCAAAATCACCGTCGATAACGCCCTCATAGTAACCGAGTTCCTGTAATCTTGTCTGGAGCTTAACAACTCTTTCACCCTGTGAACCGAGCTTGAGTGTTGTGCTTAATGTTGGTGTAGAAGATGGAGTAGAGTCAGTAGAAGAACCGCTTGATGATGTGCACTTACCGTTTGAATTAAAAGTATATGTAACACCGTCGATAGTTCTTGTTGTGTTAACAATGTACTGACCGTTTTCGTAATAGTACTTAGAACCGTTAACCTTAACCCAACCGTTAGTAGGGTAGGAAACACCAGGAACCTTGAAGTACTTTGTCCAGCCGTGTGTGTATACTGATTCGTAGCACACGCCGTACTGTGAGCCTCTAGCGTCAACAGCCATACCGTCACCAACATAAACGCCTACGTGACCAGGCTGCCATAAACCAAGACCGTGAATACGTGGCACACCGCTTGAAACATTACCTGTGTAGTTAGAATTGTAGAGCTGTGCGTCACCGGTTCTGTGTCCGCCTGCGTACGAATAAATAAGACCTGAACAGTCAACAGCACCAGGGGATGAACCGCCGTATACATAGTTCCAACCTGAGTAGTAAGCGTTAAGGCACCATTCCGAAAGACCTGCGCCTGTACCGCTGGCTGATGATGAGATTGTACTCATCACGCAAAGACCTGCGAGTAACGCTACTATAATTGTAATAGATAAAATTCTCTTAAAAATCTTCATTAAAAATTAACCTCCAATATTCAGCTTTTGACGGCTGAACTTGTTGAATGAATAAACAAATTAAATCAACTTTGTAACAAATTTGTCATTATTATAGCAGAGAATTAAAATTCGTTCAACCTTTTTAGTGAAAATAAAGAGAAAACACTATAAAAATTCAATAAATGTTCATAATTATGTACAAAAAGTACAAAATTTATTAACATTTTGGGTGGTTACAACTTGTAACTAATTATTTTCATAAAAGAAAAATATGGCAATTTGGATAAAAAACAACCACATTTATAGTGCCTTAGCAGAATATTAAACGCTAATTGTTACAAATTTTAACTTCGATTAGAGAATTAAAGCAAAGTAAAAAGAAAACGCCCTGTTTTCACAGAGCGTCTTACATTACATTTATATTATTCGAAAAAGCGTCGTAGTTTTAAGCCGTCTTTGAATTCAAAGAATCTTTCGAATAGTTTTGAGAACATACCGATTGTAAATCCGTTAAGCAAAGCGCAGATTACTGTGCCGAGCTTTACACCCTCGAATTGCCACAATCCGAAGAAACAAAAACTCATGATAACCGCTACCAGACAGCTACTTAAGTCGTACACGGTCTTAACTCTGTTAATATTGAACTTAAACGTAGATGAAATCTCTTTGACAAACAGCTCGTAAACCTCAGGAGCGATGTAAGTGTGAAAAAGTAGCGACACACCGACAGCACATCCGAGTAAACCGAGTATGTACAGTATAACCCTTATGTAAAACTCTTCGCTAGGAATGAACGCGACCAGATATATCATTAAATCGAGTATAAATCCGTACAGCACTGCGGTGACAAAAGAGAAGAGGTAGCTTACTTTAAACTTTCTCAGCACCGCTATCATAAGTATAAGCACTACTGCCTGCAACGTATATTCCGCCATACCAAACGAGAAAAACGGCAGAAACTGTGAAACTTTTAAGTGCAGTAAATACGCAGGAGCTACAACCATCGATACGCCGAAGTCTGCTCTTTCCATCAACGCCGCGCTTAACGCCAGTAACACAAGCCCGACAATATACGCAAACTCGCTGTAAAAAATCTTTTTCTTCATAATAAAACCTCAAAAAAATAATAACAGCTTAGACGTTTGATATAGAAACGTCAAAAGCTGTTATTTAAAATATACTTTTTGTTCTTCGAAAAACTCGTCAATCGCATTCTGCGAAAACTTATCTCTAATAGCATTAACTGCTTCGTCGATTCTCGGTGGGCGGTGTTTTATGCTGTGACAGTCAGAACCTAAAAAGTGAATCTGACCATTGCTGAACATCTTAAACGCCGCACGACGAGTTTTACGCATATTAAAGAAGCTTGCGTTTGTTTGCATCATAACACCATTTTCGATGAGTCGCTCTATTACTCCACGCTTTTGGTACTTTATCGCTCTTTCAATATGTGCGATGACGACTTTAGTGTTTGAAAAGTTAATTAAATCGAGCATTTCGCGGATGGTGTATTCACTCCACGGTGCCATCGGCATCTCGAGTAGCAGTAAATCTGTGTTCTTTAGTTTCAGCGTGTCGATTTCTTCCATCCTGCAGATACCGGGATAGTAGTAAACCTCTGCGCCGAGTATGAGCTCAGGTAACTCTTCTTCGTAGTTATTAATTGCTTCAGTAAGCACCTTGAATGCTTCGTTTCTGCGCTCTAAGAATTCTTTCGGAGATTCGTCCATAGCAATATAGTGTGGTGTAAGACACACTGTATTAACGCCCTGATTTTTCAGCATCCTGAGCATTTCAATGCTTTCTTCAACACTTTGTGCGCCGTCGTCAATATTCGGCAGTATGTGCGAATGAAAATCAATCATAGCAAATCTCCTTTCTTTGTTCTTAGTGTATAATAACATATTTTGTGATTTTTGCAAGTGATACTAATTTATAGTTATAGTAATGAGTTCTGGTGGGTTATTCAACCTGAAAGGGAAGACGGAGTTTCCGAGGCCTCGGCTTACCACCATATTTGTGTTGTTATCGCTAAACATTCCGCTGTCGTACTTCGGAAAAGCTCCCTGATGCGGTGCAAACAAACCACCTACAAAAGGTAATCTGAATTGTCCGCCGTGAGCGTGGCCGCATAAAACTAAATCCATATCGTAGTCGACGTAAGTCTGATAAAGCTCCGGACGATGAGATAAAAGCACGGTGAAGTTGTTTTTATCTGTTTCAATAGTACTTAGCTGAGTGGATATATAAGTTTTCGGGTCTTCGTATACGAAGGTGGGGTCAGTAAGACCTATTATATTAATTGTATTGTCGTTGTGTTTTAGCTCTATAGACTCGTTTTCAAGTATAGTGATGTTAAACATTTTCATATCTTCTTTTAGTGTGATGTAATCCTCAGGTACACGATGTTCGTGGTTACCCGGTACAAAGTAGCATGGTGCGATTTCAGATGCATTGCGCATAAATGTTGAGACTGTTTCTACATCGGTATGGTACGAGTCTAGTACATCACCCGTCACAGCGATAATATCAGGATTGCTCTGCATGATTTTTTTAATAAGTCTTTTGTTGTCTTTGCCGAACTCTTTGTTGTGCAGGTCCGATACATGAACTATAGTTAGGCTGTTACTATCTGTGACTTTGTCGCTGTTTATTTTATACTGTGTAAGTGTGATAATATTGTTTTCGAAAACAATATACGCAATAATACACAGTAGAAAAACTGCTGTGACTATTAACGCAATTTTCAGCTTTTTGTTCTTCATATTATCACCACCGATTAGATTATACTTTAAAATCCGATGGATGTAAATATAGGAAAAGTACCCGAAGGGCGGTGCAATGTAGTGATTTAATAGCCTTAAATCAATTCTGTTGTCGAATGACTGTGTTAAAGCACTCGAAATACGACAGTATTTCATCGTGCTTACGCCTTGTCCTTCACGCAAAAGAATAAGAT
>JAZSFG010000160.1:0-10993 GCA_045532065.1 Ruminococcus sp.
CATACATTTGTCTTCCTAAGACCGCTTGGCCTCCGACTTAGGACCACCCTGTGTACCTGGGAAGAGCGCCTTATCGATAGCCTTAGCGTACTCTTCTTTGCACAGAATAAGACCGCCTCTTGGTCCTCTTAAAGTCTTGTGAGTTGTAGTTGTAACAAAGTCAGCGTATGGAACAGGGTTCTGGTGAACACCTGCAGCAACCAAGCCTGCGATGTGAGCCATATCTACCATTAAGTAGGCGCCTACCTCGTCAGCAATCGCTCTGAATTTTGCGAAGTCGATTTCACGTGGGTAAGCAGAAGCACCACAAACAATCATCTTAGGCTTGCACTCTTTAGCGATTTCAAGCACCTTATCATAGTCGATTCTGTGTGTAACAGGGTCAACGCCGTATGAAACGAAGTTGAAGTACTTACCTGACATATTAACAGGTGAGCCGTGTGTGAGGTGACCGCCTTCAGCAAGGTTCATACCCATAACTGTGTCGCCAAGCTCGAGCATAGCAAAGTATACTGTCATATTAGCCTGAGCACCTGAGTGTGGCTGAACGTTAGCGTGGTCAGCGTTAAAAAGCTCGCACGCACGCTTTCTAGCGATATCTTCCACAACGTCTACTGCGTAGCAACCGCCGTAATAACGCTTGCCCGGGTAACCTTCAGCGTACTTGTTAGTAAGTACTGAACCCATAGCAGCCATAACAGCAGGAGAAACGATGTTCTCACTAGCGATAAGTTCGATGTTCTGTCTCTGTCTTTTGAGCTCTGTGCGCATAGCCTGTCCGACTTCTTTGTCTACGCCTTCTACAAAGCCGATTGAATCCATAATGTCGTTATACATATCAATTTCCCTTTCTTATTCCACAGCATAGCTGAATTTTATATATCAGTAACAAGACTTTACCGCCTTGTCGATAAGCAAATATAAATCCTTGAGTGTAGACACTCTGCACGCGTCGTTTCTAAGTTTAGCAGCACCCGAAAAACCTTTTAAGTAGTGCGGTATGTGTGCACGCGCTTCTTTCATACCGATGTACTCGCCTTTGTTTTCACACAAGCTCTCGATGTGCTTTTTCATCACATCCATCTTTTTGGAAAAGTCAGGCTTTCTGTACGATGTGTCGCCATTAAAATACGCGTTTATCTCTTCGAATATCCACACGTTACCAAGCGCTCCACGACCGACCATCGCTAAATCGCAACCTGTGTAGTCGTACATCCTTTTGCAATCCTCAGCAGATGTTATGTCGCCATTTCCGATAACAGGAATAGTGAGTGCTTTTTTCACTTCTTTTATAATATCAAGGTCACAAACACCAGAGTAATACTGCTCTCGTGTTCTGCCGTGTATAGTTACTGCGTCTGCGCCGTTTTCTTCACATATACACGCGACCTCAACCGCGTTTATCATGCTTTCATCAAACCCTTTGCGGATTTTCACCGTAACGGGTATATCGACCGCCATTTTTACCGCCTTTACGATTTCGCCACAAAGGGATGGGTCTTTCATCAGCGCAGAACCTGCGCCATTACCCGCAATTTTCGGAGCAGGACAGCCCATATTTATGTCAATAATCTCAGGCTTGTATCTTAAAGCAAATGCGGCAGCCTGAGCCATCGTTTGTGGCTCGTTGCCGAAAATCTGTACAGCACACGGATGCTCACTTTCGCCTATTTCCATAAGCTGAGCGCTTTTCTCGCTGTTGTACGATATGCCTTTAGAGCTTACCATTTCGGACACACAGTAGCACGCACCATACTCCATACAAAGCCCACGAAAAGCTTTGTCGGCAACACCCGCCATCGGCGCAAGCGCAGCATATCCGTTTATTTCTACATTACCTATCTTCATACTTACTTCCTGCGTGTGTCAGTCCTCGAGGAACCGCCCTGTCTAGCTCGCTGAGAAACGAGCACGCCAGCGATTACCGCAACGCCCAAAGCTACACAAAGCCACGCGATAACACCGCCTAAAAGCGAAGTGTCGCTGACTTCAACGTCAGGAAGCTGTGCTACCGTCGGGACAATTATATCCTGCGACTCAACTTGTGGCAATTCGTCTTTGTGTACGTCGTAGTCAGAAGGTTTCAGCGTTTCTTCTTCCTCTTCTGTCGGAGCCTGAGTCTGGGCTTCTGTAGGAGCTTGTGTCACAGCTTCAGTAGGCGCTTCAGTAGGAGCTTGTGTCGACGGCTCTTCCTGAGTCACTTCTTCAGAAGAGATAACCTCTTCATCGTGATGAATCTCATCGTGAGCAAAACAAGTAAGAGAAAGTGAAAATGTAATAATCAGTGCAGTTAACGCGCATAAAAGCGATTTCATAACTTTTGCATTTCTCATATTTTTAAACCTCGAAGTGAAAACAACCTTTATCTATTCAAAGGGCGCTTACACTCACTCTATATACTATAATACTATAAAAAACTAGAAAATCTAAGTCCATAAACTTTCCTATTATACAGTATAGCAAAGTATTATTATTTTTGCAAGACTTGTGACAAAGCATTAGCGAGCATTTTTCCTGTTCTTTTCGCTTCTGTCAGCGTATTTGCGTCTGTTCCGACTTCTATAAGCAGTGAGCCTGAGTTTACGTTCATATTATATGTAAAGTCGCCGAAGTTCAGCGGTCGAGTCATTCCGGGGTACATATCCTCACACTTTTTCTGCAGTTTTACTGCAAACGCGAGGTTACTCTCCCACGTCGGAAAGTCCCCGTACACGTCGTGACCCGTCATTATCATAATCTGTGCCGCTTTCTTGTCTTTGTACGTAAACGTCGGCTTAAGACGGGTGTTATCGTCCCTTTGCATCGAGTCGCGGTGGATATCAAGCACGACTTTTATCTCTTTGTATTTGTCGAGATACTTCATAATCGTATCGTAGCTTCTGTCATACGCACCGTCATACGACGGATTATCGTGCTGAACAGTTGCGTGCACGGTGTAGATTCCGTTTTCCTTTAAGGTATCCGTTATCACCTTTCCTACCGCCACAATGTTCTTTTCGTTGTCGGTGGTGCGAGGATAAAAGCTCTCGTAGTAGTACCCCACATCGTCACTAAGATAACTTTCGCACGAGTGCGTGTGAACAATTAGCACCTGCGCTTGTTTTGTGTCGTCTATCGTAAAGTCGAGGTCTTCATTTAACAGCTCTTTTGTATCCATCTCATAGGACGTTGAGTTGTTTATCTCTATGTTTTCAAAGCTATACTCACCGCTTCTGATGTTAAGCTCCTCAACAGGGAAAGTCTTCTCGTCCTGTCTGCTTTTCACCTCCTGCGCTTTCTCTTTTTTCTCTTCTTTTGTCGTGCTTGTCTTCGGCTTTTCATCCTCTTTCTTCACCTTTTTTGTGTCAGGCTTTTTCAAACTGCCGTCAGGCATAACCATTTTAGCCGAAAGTAGCATAAACGACTCTCTGACATCAAAGCATCTTTTCATACTCACACCGGTACAAAAAGAGCCGAAAAAGCAAACTAAAAACGCTAAAAGCGCACATAAACCGACTTTAAATTTATTTTTATATTTCAAGTTATCACCCACAGTCATAAAAATTTTATGCGTGGGTGACAAATTTTATGAGTCACAAAAGCGACACTAAGTCCTCAAGCTCAAAGTCCTTTTGCAACGCGTAGTTTATAGACAGCGAAATGAGTTTTGACGCACGCGATACGAGCAAATCGATTTCTTTTGGTGTCACGACCATAGCCCTGCCTTTTGGCGATACCTGAGCGCGCACACTTTCGCACTCGCTCTCTGTGTCAATCCCGAGTAAATCACAGCTCAGCGTCACCGCGTCAACCACAGTCGGTACACCAAGCGCTATAACCGGCACTCCCATCGTGTCTTTTGTTATCCTCGTGCGGTGATTGTGCACTCCTGCGCCAGGCGAAATTCCTGTGTCCGAAATCTGAAGTGTGCACCCGAGTCGCTCGAGACGTCTCGACGCCAGCGCATCTATGACAATTAACGCTGACGGCTTTATCCTCTTTACAACACTTAGTACAAGCTCACCCGTTTCGATACCCGTCTGACCTGTAACGCCTGTGCTCAGCACCGCTACAGGTCGCAGCTTATCAAGTCCTGTGCTTTTTGCGATTTCACCCTGAATATGTCGCGTTGCGAGCACTTTTGATGACACAAGAGGGCCTAAAGCGTCGGGGGTTATGTCTATATTGCCAAGCCCTACAACAAGCACCAAACCGTTTACAGGTATTAGCGAGCGCAATAGCTCTCCTATTCTCACAAGTCGTGAGTCAGTATCCTTAAAATCGTTTGTAAGAGGTGGCAAATCGACAGTGATATATGTGCCCTTTTCTTTTCTGAGCGCTCTGCTCGCATCGTCAGTTTTTACTATCAGTTTTTCAATCTCTATGTTGTCCGCTTTATCGACGCTGTACTGCACACCACTTAAGTTTTCTCCCGCTATTTCTCGCGCTTCAAGCGCCAAATCTGTCCTCAGTTCCATAAAATCCTCCGATTTACTTTTGTCTATTTACATATACTCACTTTGCTGATATAATGCACTTGTAATAGTTTGTACAAAAGATATTTTGTTTTACGGGTGATTATTTATGAAATTTTTGCCAAAATTTATAGCGACGATTATGACCGTAGCTTTAGTTTTAAGCGTCGGTGTCTCAGCTAATGCTGCGCAGATTGAAAACGCTACAACAAACGCTAACGCAAACGCGTCGCTCATCGCCGCTGACTTTGATGTAAGCGGTACGAAACTCGAGCCGAAAACCGCACTTCCTGATGCGTACAGCTCACGCGAAATCGGTCTTACGACTCCTGTAAGAGACCAGCTCTACAACACCTGTTGGGCGTACGGCTCACTCGCAACGCTCGAGAGTACTCAGCTCAAATCAGGTATAGCTACTCCTGTGTTCTCACCTATGCACATGAACCATTGGGGAATAACTCGTGAGGACGGCACAGGTTGGATAAGGAACGAATACGGTGGCGGTTACTCGTATATCGCACTCGGCTACTTTTCATCGTGGCAAGGTCCGAGAATCGACTCTGACTACCCTGTTAATACATACCCAACACAGTTTAGTGAGCTTGACAGCACTACAGAGAAGCAGCTCGCAGTCAACGGTATCATTTACCTCGACACAGGCGACAAAGAAACTGTAAAAACCGCTATTTACAACTACGGTGCAGTTGTCGGCAACTACCACGTAAACGACAACTACTACAACTCTTTTACTAACGCGTATTACTGTAACACAGAAGGACTCACCACAGCACAGCTCTTCGGTCACTGTATCTCTATCGTCGGATGGGACGACAACTACGCAAGAGAGAATTTCTCGTTATTAGCACAGCCTGAAAACGACGGTGCGTGGCTTTGTAAAAACAGCTGGGGCGACACTTGGGGTGACTCAGGTTACTACTGGATTTCATATGAAGACTTCTACCTCTTTGATACAAGATTCGGCCACAGCTACGCTTTCACAGATGTTGACAAATACAGCTACAAAAAGAACATCTACCAGAACGAGTTAGACGGCGCAACATACGAGTTTGAGTACTTATCAGCTAACACAATCACTTATGTAAACGTTTTTGATACAGACGATGAGTACACAGTTTTAGAAGAAGTAAACTTTGAAACAATATCACAGGGCGCAAAATACGACATCTACTTAATCCCTGTAGACAACAACGGCGCTCCTGTGAATGATATAAACCGCTGGACTTTGCTCAAAAGCGGTACTGTAGAGTATCAGGGCTACCACAATATCGACACAGATAACATCCTCATCGAAGACGATAAATTCGCTATAGGCGTTTCTCTTAAAAAGCACAACGGCTCAGGAAACTCTATCGGTGTGAGCGAGTGGCTGAGCACAGGAGAAGATAACTACATCTTCCTTCCACAGTCACAGAAAGGTCAGAGTTACATTATGTACGGCGCTGAGTCTATGGACGTAATGGACTTCTACTACGACCATCTCGACGCAGATGAAATCGGCGGCACTTTCGTTATCAAAGCGGTTGCTTCGAGCACACGCAAAACAGGCGACTGCAATATGGACGGCAGTGTTTCTATTACAGACGCTACCCACATCCAGCGTTTTCTCGCGTGCATTATCGATATGCCTTTTGTAAACAGAGCTTATGCTGATACGGACAACAACGGCGACATCTCCATCACAGACGCAACTAGAATCCAGATGAAAATTGCAAACATACCGACATTCGACGACGATTTTGAATAATCACACATAAATTAAAGCCACAGCAAGAGTCAAAGCTGTGGCTTTTTTATTTGTCTATTAGATTATTCTAAAAGATATATGTATCCCTGAAAAATCCACCCGTCATACATATCGGGATTATGTACAGAGCTTTCATTTACATAAAACTCCTCTCCACCCCACGCAGAGTTTGAGTATGTTACTGTGTCGTCCTCAATTTTTTCAACAATGGCTACGTGACCACAACCGCCCCACTCGTACTCCCAACACGCGACAGCGCCGACTTTCGGCTTTTGTCCGTAATCATATAAGCCATTTTCTTTATTGTATGAATACCAGTCTTTTGCGTCACTAAGCGAAAGTTTTGGCTCACGTTTTGTTATTTCGTACGCTCTGCCCCACGCGTAACACGTGCAGTTAGGCATCCCGTAACCGCTCTCAAAAAACGGGTTTTCGTTGCTGTAAAAATAGCTGTTACTGCTCTTAGGTTTTGAAAGTCTGGGAATGTACTTTTCTTTTTCTTCTTTCTTTACTTTTACGCACGCAACAGCTTTTACTTCTTCCTTTTTTGTTTCTTTTTGAACGGCTTCGTCTTTAGTCGCAGGCACCAGAGCCTGCGTTTCTTCTATACTTGCGTTTTTTGACTCAAGAAAAGAACAGCATAAAAGAGTAGTCGCGGTGACAAAAAACACCGCGACATATACAAAAACATTTTTAATCACAATCATATTTCGTCTCTTCACCTTTCACATTCTTTGTGAAATTATATGTGTGAAGAAAATGAAATATTACTTTTAACTTAATAGTACGGGTGCCACGCAACAAAGTACGACAGCACAAAAAGTGTTAAAAGCATAGTCGACATCAAAGTAGCCGGCAACACTTTCTTGTACCCGTGGTTACCGATTTTGAGGAGATTGTTCAGTCGGTAGGCGTGCAGTTTGTTCGCGTCTTTTCTCGCAAAAGCAGAGAAAACCGACGTACCTTTCAGCGTACCTTTCGCATTTTTAGCTCTTATAGCACAGTCGTTAATCGCTTTCGCATAGTCGAGTCGTGACATCGAGTCGAGCTTTGCATAAACAGCATTGTCGCATTTTAGCTCCAGTATAAAATCGATGTCAGCTTTAAGCAGAAACGACGTCGGAATCCACCAGAACACACAGCAGTAAAGGTAAATAAGCGCCTTTAGCCACAAATCGTTGTTGAGAAGATGTGTGCACTCGTGCTTAAAAATCAGCTCGAGTTCTTTGTCGCTGTAGTCGCCATTTGGCAAAAGCACGATGTTGTGCAGAAGTCCCACAACTACAGGCATAGTAACCTTATCGGTTTTAATAAGCCCCACCTTGTGGTCAACAAAAAACGTCTCCTTACAAACTTTATTCAAAATCAAGCGTTCTCTTTCTGTTGCGAAATCCTGAAACTTCCTAACACTGCGCTGAAACCTTGAGTGCTTTATGTAAAAGTGTATGAGTTTTATAACCGCTACAAGCACCATAACACTCGCTAAAATATAAAGTGCGAGTATCGGCAAAGGCGCAGTCACAGGCGAGCGATTCTCAAGAAAATCCATCACAGGTGCTAAAATATACGGGTCGTAAACCACCGCACTCACCGACACAAATTCAATACTAACAACAGTGCGCACAAGCGACAATACGTAAAGCAGCACCATCATATACACACCGAAAGCGTTACAAAAAAATTTAGTTTTCTTCAAAAAATAGATGACGATAATCATCAAGCTACTTGTGATTACCGCCATCAGGAATGAGTAAAAGGTAAATTGCATTTTAAATTTCTCCGGATAACTCCTGTTTTCTGGCGTCAATAATTGCGCTGAACTGGTCAAGCACCTCAATGTCAGCCTCATTGTTAACAAAAGCCGCGAACAGTGGTGGCATTTTATCACTTGTCCAGACATTTTCATTCATAAGAGTTTTCACGATATACTCGTCTTTAGTCATCGCAGGGCCAAATTTACGCGCATAGTTTTTACACACAAGTTCGACGCCGTCGACTTTAATCATCTTTTTGTCGAGAAGCGAACGAATCATAATGTGCACATAGCTGTCTTTCCATGTTTTATTGTCACATCTTTCGATGATTTCAAAACATGTGAGAGGTTCATCAATACCCCACAGCAGTTCCATAATCTGTTTTTCACTTTTAGTAAGCATTACGCTCTCCCCTTTCGCGTTCAAAAGGCTAAAAAATCACCTTTTAAACTCGACGAGACCCTACCTCGCCAACTTCATTATACATAGCGTATATAGCCTTGTCAAATCAACATTTTTATTAACTAAAGAGGTTTTTTATATCTCATAAAAAGGTGCACGAAATGGCTTGTTTGCTATGTTTATGCGAAATACCTGATAAAATATAAAGCGAGCATGTGAAGCGGATAAAAAGCGTAGAATCCGTACTGTAAAACTTTGCTTTTGTTTGTCTTTTTTCCGCTGTAAAACCATATCGGAATAAGCGATAAAACCGCAAAGCCCTGAATAGGAATTTCGACATGGTGTGAAAACACCTCAAACATAAAAACCTGACCCTCAAACAGCACGATATTTATGAGCACCATAGCACAAAGCTGTGCTAAAAACGCAAACGGAAAATCCCTCAGCACATAGAACAAAACGACCATCAGCATTCCGTAAAATCCGTAGTCAGGAAATGTGATAAACGACAGTAAAGCGACCCCTAAAAGCAAAAGTGACGACAAGAATATGTTTTTAAACGTCCTGTGCTTTTTCATCCTAGCTATTAGAGAAATCGCACACAAGCCGAAAAGCAACGTAAATATTACATTCTGGTGAAACGGATTAAAAAGCCTGCTACTGTAAAAAAGGTTAAACGGAATCTCCGAAACAAAGGCGAACGCAAGAAGTCTTAGCATATATTTTCTGACGTTTTTAGTATGCACAAAGCCCTCAACTATTAAAAAAGCGAAAATCGGAAATGCCACACGACCGATATATGTAAGATAATCAGGAAGTGTCATCACCGTCGCCCACACGTGGTCGCTCAGCATAAATATTACAGCCAAAATCTTCAGCAAATCCGAGCTGATAAAACGCAAAGAAGTTTTCTCAAACGGACTGTTGCACGGCAGTTTTTCTCTCATCACATTACCCCTTGCTTAAGTTAATTATAGTATATTAAAGCGTAATTTTTACGGCAAGCGGTTTCCTGCTGCCCTATAAATCTCGTACCACTCTTCGCGCGTAATCACAACGTCGCTTGCTTTAATACACTGCTCGAGTCGACTCAAGTTAGTTGTTCCCGTGACAGGTTGCATCTGTGATGGATGGCGCAGAATCCACGCAAAAGCAATAGTAGTTTTTGTAACAGCATATTTATCAGCAATTCGCTGTAGCGTGTCGTTTAGTTCAGGAAACTTTTCGTTATCAATAAAACAGCCCTCGAAAAATCCGTACTGAAGCGGTGACCACGGCTGGACAGTTATCTTCTTTAGCCTGCAGTAATCGAGCACTGAGCCATCGCGCACAACACTTTGCTCGTTATACATATTAACGTTTATGCCTTGTGAAATCATCGGTGTGTGCATAATAGAAAACTGAAGCTGATTAGCACACAACGGCATATCGACAGCGCTCTGTAGAAGCTCTATCTGATACGGGTTCATATTGGATACACCGAAGTGTCGCACCTTACCGCTTTCTTTAAGATGCGAAAACGCACGAGCGACCTCGTCCTCTTCCATTAACGCGTCAGGGCGATGTAATAAAAGCACGTCGATATACTCTGTGTTAAGACGTTTAAGACTAGACTCAACCGAATTTACGATATGCTCGTACGAGAAGTCGTACATACCCTCTCTTATGCCACACTTAGTCTGGATGAAGATTTTCTCTCGCATAGACGGCGTAAGAATTTTTCCGAAAACCTCTTCGCTTTTACCACCGCCGTAAATGTCCGCGTGGTCAAAGAAATTAGCACAAAGCGAAAGCGCCGTATCCACAAACTGCGACACTTCGTATTCGCTCATATTGCTTATTCTCATACAGCCTACCGCAACGTCAGGTACCATCAGTGATGTCTTTCCTAATTCGATTTTCTTCATAACCTCACCCTTTCTTTTTTCAGTATAACACACTTTCATAAATATACAAATATAATATAAAACAAAAATCCCCACCCGTTACCGAGTGGGGAAATTTTATTAACTATGTTAATTCAGTTTCGAACCAATAGCTTGAGATTACATCTCAGCGATAGCAGCCTGAGCAGCAGCAAGTCTAGCGATTGGAACTCTGAATGGTGAACATGATACATAGTCGAGGCCAATCTTGTGGCAGAACTCTACAGATGTTGGGTCACCGCCGTGCTCACCACAGATACCGCAGTGAATCTCAGGACGTGTAGCCTTACCATTCTTAACAGCCATTTCCATTAACTGACCAACACCAGTCTGGTCGAGCGTAGCAAATGGATCGTTCTCGTAGATCTTTCTGTCGTAGTAAGCCTCTAAGAACTTACCAGCGTCATCACGGCTGAAGCCGAATGTCATCTGTGTAAGGTCGTTAGTACCGAAGCAGAAGAACTCAGCTTCCTTAGCGATAGCATCAGCTGTTAAGCAAGCACGTGGGATCTCCATCATTGTACCAACTTCGTACTTGAGCTCTACGCCAGCAGCAGCGATTTCAGCATCAGCTGTAGCAACTACTACATCCTTAACGTACTTAAGCTCTTTAACCTCACCTGTGAGTGGGATCATGATTTCAGGAACAACATTCCAGTCAGCGTGAGCCTTCTGAACGTTGATAGCAGCACG
>JAZSFG010000114.1:0-1661 GCA_045532065.1 Ruminococcus sp.
GCTCCCGGTATGTGGGCACAGCGCATTACAACAAGAGAACCTGACGAAAAGATGATTGAAGTAGCTATTGAAGCGATGACTCCTGTTATCCCTGACGACGGCTCAGATATCATCAGCAAATAAGCTAACCTATGAACATAAAAGAAGCAATCAGTTTTATTAAAGAAAAATTACTCAAGGCGGGAGCTGATGACCCCGCCTTTGATACTATATACCTATTTGAACACGTACTTTCTATGAATCGCACACAGCTAAGCGTAAATGGAGACAAGGAGCTAAGTGAAAAAGACTTCTCCACCCTGCTGACACTTGCAAAGCGACGAGCAAACGGCGAGCCTGTGCAGTATATCATCGGGTACTGGGAGTTTATGGGCAGAAAGTTTTTTGTCGGTGACGGTGTGCTCATCCCACGTGATGACACCGAGGTTTTAGTAAGAGCGTGTCTTGATTTACTCAAAGGTAAAGAGAAACTTTCTATAATCGACTTGTGCTCAGGGTCAGGCATCATCGCTGTGACGTTAAAGAAAGCATTTGATAATTCAACAGTTTGCGCTGTTGAAAAAAGCGAAACAGCTTTTTCGTATCTTACTAAAAACTGTGAAGAAAATGAAGCTGACATAGACGCTATTTGTGGCGATTTATTTGAGTGTTATGCTGATTTTTCTGATAACAGATTCGACCTTTTGGTGTCGAATCCTCCGTACATCATCCGCGATGAATTAAAGACTCTGCAAAAAGAAGTCCAGTTTGAGCCTTCCCTTGCGCTCGATGGCGGAGAAGACGGCTACGACTTTTATCGAGGTATAGTAAAACTTTGGAGCAAAAAACTCAAAAAAGGCGGTATCATTGCCTTTGAAATCGGCGAAGGACAGTTTGAGTACATCCGAGATATCTTGCTTAATAACGGCTTTACTGACGTAAAAAGTTACCTCGATTTAGGAAACACTGTGCGCGCTGTGACTGCTATTTACAATTCGTAACCGCATATTACAATTAGAACATATTTTCGAAAATCTATTGAATTTTTTGTAGAATTATGATATACTCACATCGTATTATATAGGGCACGCCCACAAAGGAGATTTTAATATGGCTATTGATAAGAATAAAGCTTTGGAGACCGCTCTCGGTCAGATTGAAAAACAGTTTGGTAAAGGCGCTGTTATGCGTTTGGGTCAGGACTCTGCACTTAATGTAGGTCACGTATCAACAGGCTCACTTTCACTTGATATCGCGTTAGGTATCGGTGGTTTACCTAGGGGTAGAATCATCGAAATCTACGGACCTGAGAGCTCAGGTAAAACTACACTTTCTCTGCATTGTATCGCAGAGGGTCAGAAAGACGGCGGTAATGTTGCTTTTATCGACGTTGAGCATGCGCTTGACCCTGTATACGCACAGGCTCTCGGTGTTGACGTTGACTCTCTCTTAGTTTCACAGCCTGACACAGGTGAAGACGCACTCGAAATCGCAGAGGCTTTAATCCGTAGTGGTGCTATCGACGTTATCGTTATCGACTCTGTTGCAGCTCTTGTTCCTAAGGCTGAAATCGAGGGTGAAATGGGTGACTCACACGTAGGCCTTCAGGCTCGTCTTATGTCACAGGCTTTGAGAAAACTCGCAGGTGCTATCTCCAAATCCAACTGTGTCGCAATATTTAT
>JAZSFG010000133.1:0-11530 GCA_045532065.1 Ruminococcus sp.
CGTTATTTTTGTTCTGCTCGGCGTATTCGAGAGTATCTAAGATTTCTTGGTCGTTGATGAACTCTTCTGCTTTTAATGATTTTGGATTATAAATTGCCATTATAGTCACTCCTTAGAGATAGTATTTATATCACCGCGGTCGACTACAACCTCGTAGCCGATAGCGTGCATAGATTTTTTGAGATTTGCTAAACTTTGTGCTGACTCATCGCCTGTACTGATTTTGCCGTCATATAAAGCGTATTTTTTGCGTACAGAAAGGGGAGAGAGGTTCGGCATAATTACATTTGCACCCGAGAGGATTCCTCTTTCGCGTCCGTCTGATTTTACTGTTCCGAGTGCGGTAGTCGCAGGGAGCAGGATGTTTGGTTTTATGAGTCGTATTATAGACAGCAGGTAACAGCAAAGCTCAGCGTCGCCCGCTTTTTCGTTTTTGTAAATAGTGTCTTTGTGCGGGATGAAAGGCCCTACACCGCACATATCGGGTTGGAAATTTTCGATAAATTTCAGATCCTGCGCGATGTTTTTAGTGCTCTGGTGCGGTGAGCCGACCATAAATCCGCAACCTACCTGAAATCCGATTTCTTTTAAGTCGTGAAGACATTTTATGCGGTTTTCTAAAGTAAGATTACTCGGGTGAAGCTGTGAATAATGAAACTCATCTGCTGTTTCGTGTCTAAGCAGATATCTGTCAGCACCGCTGTCGTAAAGTTTTTGATAGCTTTCTTTTTCTCGTTCACCGAGCGAGAGTGTAATCGCACAGTCTGGATAACGACTTTTTATCGTAGTTATTAAATCGCACAGCCACTCGTCACTAAACGTGCCGTCCTCACCTCCTTGTAGTACGAAGGTGCGAAAGCCTAAAGCGTAGCCTTCATCACAGCACTCGAGTATCTGAGATTTACTGAGACGGTAGCGGTCACAATTTAAGTTTGATTTTCTAATACCGCAGTAGTAGCAGTCGTTTTTACAAATGTTGCTTACTTCAATCAACCCGCGTACGTAAACGTGGTTTGAGTAGTACTTTTTGCGGGTTTCTACAGCATAGCGCTTAAGTTTTTCTACTGCTTTATCGCACTTGTTTGTGATTAAGTATTCGTACTCTTCTACACTAAGCGAGTGAGTTTCGTACAGCTTGTCGATTAATTCTAAAATCTTACTCATGGCTTATCACATTCGAATATGCGGTTTTGACGTTTACACCGCTTAAATTTCCGATTTTACCGCTTAGGGCAGAAATTACATCCTGTGGAGCATCGATGACGATGCTTATGACAGAAATTCCCTTTTCACGGTACGGGATACCCATTCTGCCGATTATGTATTCCCCTTTTTCGTGAAGAATCTCGTTGAGTTTCTGTGCGGAGTCAGGGCTTTCGACGATTATGCTCATCACAGCAATTCGTTTTTCCATAACAACCTCCAAATAAAAAAGCCGTATCAAACGATACGGCAAGAAAGTACACTATACCCATATAGTGTACAAAAAAGTCTATTCAGCCGTATCTTTCAGTCAGAAATAATCTTTGTGTCAGACACTTTTTACATTTATATTATACAATGTATATATGCATAAATCAAGTGGTTAATTCTGATAGCTTTTACGTCTTTTCTCTACAAAATGCATAAAGCTTCCGTGTGATAACTTCACTTTTATGCATTAGATTTGCATAAAATCGTTATTTATGCACGCACTATTTGTGAAAATGCCCATAATGTGCGCTTTAGCGCTGTAAAACAAGTGTATTTTGAATAAATATGATAAAAACTGTTGACATTTATGCATAAAATAACTATAATATATGCATACTTGATTAAATCAATGCATAAATATTCACGGAGGCGCATTATTATGAAGGCTATCAACAAAGAAAACATTAAGAAAGTCGTACTCGCTTATTCAGGCGGTCTCGATACATCTATCATCATTCCTTGGCTCAAGGAAAACTACAACAACTGCGAGGTTATCGCTGTTTCAGGTAACGTAGGTCAGGCTGATGAGCTCGACGGCTTAGAGGAGAAGGCTATCGCTACTGGTGCTTCTAAGTGCTACATCTTAGACCACACAGACGAGTACGTTGACGATTTCATCATCCCTACAATGAAGGCAGGCGCTGTATACGAGGATTACCTTTTAGGTACTTCACACGCTCGTCCATGTATCGCTAAAGGCTTAGTTGAAATCGCTATCAAAGAAGGCGCTGACGCTATCGTTCACGGCTGTACAGGTAAGGGTAACGACCAGGTTCGTTTTGAACTCGCTATCAAGCACTTTGCTCCTAATATGCCAATCATCGCTCCATGGCGTGAGTGGGATATCAAATCCCGTGAAGAGGAAATCGAGTATGCTGAGGCACACAACATTCCTTTAAAGATTAACCGTGAGACAAACTATTCAAAGGATAAGAACCTCTGGCATTTATCCCACGAGGGTCTTGACCTCGAAGATACAGGCAACGAGCCACAGTACGAGAAGCAAGGCTTCCTTGAGATGGGCGTCTCTCCACTGCAGGCTCCTGATAAGCCAACATACGTTGAACTCGAGTTCGAGCAGGGTATCCCTGTAGCTATTGACGGCGAGAAGATGAGCGCTAAGAACATCATCTTAAAGCTCAACGAGCTCGGCGGTGCAAACGGTATCGGTATCATCGACATCGTTGAGAACCGTTTAGTTGGTATGAAGTGCCGTGGTGTATATGAGACACCAGGTGGTACAATTCTCTACAAAGCTCACAAGGTGCTCGAGAGTATCTGCCTTGATAAGATGACAATGCACGAGAAAGAGCGTCTTTCAATCACATTCGCTGAACTCCTCTACAACGGCCAGTGGTTTACACCTTTAAGAGAGGCTCTCTCTGCTTTTGTTGATAAGACACAGGAGAAGGTTACAGGTAAAGTAAGACTCAAGCTCTACAAGGGTAACATCATCAACGCTGGTGTGTGGAGTCCATACTCACTCTACTCTGAAGAAATCGCAACTTTCGATGAGTCAGACTATGACCAGACAGACTCAGCAGGTTTTATTAACCTCTTTGGTCTCCCAATCAAGGTTCAGGCTCAGGTTGACGGTAAATAATTGACTATTATCTGTCCTGCACAGGATGTTTCTGTGCAGGACATTTCAATATTATAGAAATATAGTGAAAAATGTTGATAAAATCTAAGTTTTATTGTAAAATATACAGGTTAATGATTTTTTAGTAAGAAGGTAGTTATTATGGCTAAAATGTGGGCAGGAAGAACAAGCGGAGAAACATCTAAAATCGCTGATGATTTTAACTCTTCAATCCGTTTCGACTGTAAGATGTATGAGCAGGATATAAAGGGCAGTATTGCACACGCGATGATGCTCGCAAAACAGAACATCATCACAAAAGAAGACTCTGAAATCTTAGTGGATGCACTCGCGCAGATTTTAGAAGACTTAAACTGTGGTGCACTCGAAATTGACATGGAGGCTGAGGATATCCATATGTTTGTTGAGCAGGTGCTCACAACACGTGTGGGTGACGTTGGTAAAAAGCTTCACACAGCACGTTCAAGAAACGACCAGGTAGCACTTGATTTGAGAATGTATCTTCGAGACGAGTGCGACGAAATTGTTGAGCTTGTTACAAGTTTGATTAAAGCTCTGTGCAATCAGGCAGAAGCTAACAAAGCGGTTATTATGCCTGGTTACACTCATCTTCAGCGTGCACAGCCTGTTACATTCTCACACCACATGATGGCGTATGCTATGATGCTCCTTCGTGACATAGACAGACTCAAAGACTGCAGAAAGCGTATGAACGTTTCGCCTATCGGATGTTGTGCGCTTGCAGGTACTACATACGATACAGACCGTTATTTTGAGGCACAGCAGCTCCAGTTTGACTCTATCGTGCTCAATTCTTTAGACGGTGTATCTGACAGAGATTTCTGTGTTGAGATGCTGTCTTGTATTGCTACACTTATGATGCATCTCTCGCGTTTTTCCGAGGAGCTCATTTTATGGTCTAGCTGGGAGTTCAAGTTTGTCGAGCTTTCCGACAGCTTTACTACAGGCTCTTCGATTATGCCACAGAAAAAGAATCCTGATATGGCAGAACTCGTAAGAGGTAAAACCGCTCGTGTTTACGGTGATCTTATGGCTACACTCACTATGCTCAAAGGCTTACCGCTTGCATACAACAAAGATATGCAGGAGGATAAAGAAAGTATTTTCGATGCGTGTGAAACAGTAAAAATGTGTCTTAAGGTTTTCGCTCCTATGATTGATACTATGAGCGTACGTGCTGACAATATGAAAAAAGCAGCAAGTGAAGGCTTTATAAACGCTACTGACCTAGCTGACTATCTAGTTAAGAAAGGCTTGCCTTTCAGAAGTGCTTACAAAATTTCAGGTAGCATTGTTGCTTACTGTATCGAAAATAAAACTATTTTAGAAGACCTCCCACTCGAAAAATATAAGGAGTATAGTGACCTCTTCGAAAACGACGTATACGATGAAATCGACCTCACAACATGTGTGAACAAACGCGTGAGTGTTGGTGGCACATCGGTTGAGTCAGTAGAAATGCAGTTAAAATTTGTGAAAGAGAACATCTGATATGATAAAAGTTTTTATAGATGGTAGTGCGGGTACAACGGGACTGAGGATTTTCGACAGACTCAAAGACCGCAACGATATTGAACTTGTCACATTAAGTGACGCTTTACGAAAAGATTTAGGCGCTAGAAAAGAAGCGCTTAACAACTGTGATATTGCTTTTCTTTGCTTGCCTGATAAGGCGGCTGTGGAAGCTGTATCGCTTATCGAAAATGAAAAAGTCGCTGTTATCGATACATCGACCGCACACAGAGTACAGGACGGCTGGACTTACGGTTTTGCTGAGCTTTTAGAGTCCTACGATGAAATCAGAAACTCAAAAAGGATCGCAAACCCAGGTTGCCACGCAAGCGGATTTAACGCACTTGTGGCGCCACTCACTAGAGCAGGTGTGCTTAAAAATGACAGTAACTTGAGTTGTTTTTCTTTAACAGGTTACTCCGGTGGCGGAAAACAGATGATTGCAGATTATGAAAATGATGACAGAAACGCACTTTTAGACGCTCCGCGTATGTACGGTCTTTCTCAGGGTCATAAGCACATACCCGAGATGGTGAAAATCTGCTCACTTAACAACGCTCCTGCTTTTTGTCCTGTTGTTTCTGACTATTACGCAGGTATGCAGGTAACTGTTCCTGTTTTTAAAAGCGACTTAAACGGTGACATAGAAGACATAAAAGATGTTTACAGAAAGATTTACACAGGCAAAATTGTCCACTTCGATGATGTTGCTGATGAATCAGGTTTTATGTCTGCTAACGCTTTTGAACTTAAAGACGATATGCAGATTACAGTTTGCGGAAATGATGAGAGAATCTTACTTGTCGCACGTTTTGACAACTTAGGTAAGGGTGCTTCAGGCTCCGCAATTCAGAATATGAACATACTTATTGGTGCAGATGAATGCACAGGATTAAACATATAAAGGAAAGTTTTTATGAAGATTATTTCAGGTGGTGTGTGTGCAGCTAGTGGCTTTAAAGCTAGCGGTGTACACTGTGGAATCAGAAAAAACCAGTCAAAAAAAGACCTCGCACTTATAGTAAGTGATAAAAAAGCGGTTACTTGTGCTGTGTATACAAGAAACCTTGTGAAAGGTGCTCCGCTTACTGTTACAAAGGAGAATATCGCTGACGGCTATGCACAGGCTGTTATCTGTAACTCGGGTAACGCTAACACATGTAACGCTAACGGTATCGAGATCGCTAAACAGATGTGCCAGCTCGTAGAAAGCGCAACCGGCGTGTCTGAAAACGACGTTGTTGTAGCGTCTACTGGCGTTATCGGTCAGCCTCTTTCTATCACTCCGATTGAAAATGCAATGGATGAGCTTGTGAGCAAGCTTAGCTACGATGGCTCTTTTGACAGCGCGTGTGCGATTATGACTACCGATACTATCGAAAAGCAGGTTGCTGTTGAGTTTGAAGTTGGTGGTAAAGTCTGCAGAATCGGTGGTATCGCAAAGGGCAGTGGTATGATTCATCCTGATATGGCTACTATGCTTGTATTTATTACAAGTGACGTGTCTATTTCGAAAGAAATGCTTCAGAAAGCACTTTCTACTGATGTCGACAATACATTCAATATGCTCTCAGTCGACGGAGACACTTCTACAAACGATATGGTAACCGTTATGTGTAACGGTCTTGCAGAAAATGATGAGATTAACGCAGACGGTGAAGAGTTTAATACATTTATGAAAGCGCTTAACACAGTTACAATGACGCTATGCAGAATGATTGCCGGCGATGGCGAGGGTGCTACAAAAATGCTCGAGTGCTGTGTAAGCGGTGCTGACTCTTTAGATACAGCAAAAACTGTTGCGAAAAGTGTTATTTGCTCCAGTCTTTTAAAAGCTGCTATGTTTGGCGCTGACGCTAACTGGGGAAGAGTGCTGTGCGCTATCGGTTACAGCAAAGCCGATGTCGATGTTACTAAAGTCGACGTTTCTTTTAAATCAGACAAAGGCGAGATTTTAGTCTGCAAAGACGGCGCAGGTGTCGAGTTCTCCGAAGAAAAAGCAAAAGAGATTTTACTTGAGCGTGATATCGAGATTTTAGTATCACTAGGCGACGGAGAATTTTCTGCAAAAGCGTGGGGTTGTGACCTCACTTACGATTACGTTAAGATTAACGGTGACTACCGTACATAAGAGGTAAATTATGCATACAATTAACTTATCAAATCCGGAAAGAGCACAGGTTTTAACCGAAGCTCTTCCGTATATCAAGCGTTATAACGGAAAAGTTATCGTTGTAAAATACGGCGGTAACGCGATGATTGATGACGAATTAAAACAGCAGGTTATGGAAGATATTGTTCTTTTGTGGCTTATCGGTATCAAGGTTGTTTTAGTTCACGGTGGTGGCCCTGAAATCAACGATATGATGGCTAAACTCGGCAAAGAGCCTCAGTGGGTTGACGGCTTACGTGTAACCGACAAAGAAACTGTCGATATCGTACAGATGGTTTTAGCGGGTAAAGTCAATAAAACCTTAGTTAATATGGTCGAAGCAAAAGGCGGCAAAGCGATGGGTATTTCCGGTATGGACGGTATGCTCATTCAGGCTAAAATGAAAGACGAAAGACTCGGCTATGTTGGCGAGATTACTAACGTTAATATAAGACCTGTTGAAGATTTGCTTTCTAACGGCTATATTCCTGTAATTTCAACAATCGGTTGTGATAAAGACGGTAACGCATATAACATAAACGGTGATACAGCTGCTGCTCATATCGCAGGAGCACTGGGTGCAGAACGTCTTATTATGATGACTGATATCGAAGGTGTTTTAAGAGATAAGGACGACCCTAACACTCTTATTACAGGTCTTACTGTTGAACAGGCACAGAATCTTTATAAAGACGGCACAATCAAAGGCGGTATGATTCCGAAAATCGGCTGTTGTATCGAGGCTATTTATAAGGGCGTTAAAAACGTTGTTATTATGGATGGCAGAGTACCACACTCTATTCTTATGGAGCTTTTAACCGACGAAGGTGCTGGCACAATGATCAGAGGCGAAAAAGATGACAACAAAAAGCATAGATAAACAGTATGTGCTCAATACCTACAACCGTTTTGATCTCGAGCTTGTTAAAGGTAAAGGCTCTTTGATTTATGACGAATCAGGCAAAGAGTATATCGACTTAACGACAGGTATCGGTGTTACGGCTTTCGGTATTGCTGACGAAAAGTGGGTAGAGGCAGTAACAAATCAGCTTTCTACATTACAGCACGTTTCAAATTTATATTACACTTCACCTTGCGCTTTGCTTGCAAAAGCAATTTGCGAAAAAACTTCTATGAGTAAGGTTTTCTTTTCAAACTCAGGCGCTGAAGCTAACGAGTGTGCGATTAAAGTAGCTCGTAAATACGCAAGTGACAAGGGCTACGACAGATATAATATCTTAACTTTAAAAAACAGCTTCCACGGAAGAACACTTGCTACTTTAAGCGCTACGGGACAAGAGCATTATCACGAGCTGTTTAATCCTCTTCCTACTGGTTTTATTCACGCTGATGCAAATGATATCGACTCGGTAATCAATGTCGCAAAAGAGAATAACGTATGTGCGATTATGATGGAAAGCGTTCAGGGCGAGGGTGGTGTTATCCCACTTGAGCATGACTTCGTACAAGCTGTCGAAAAGTTTGCGAAAGAAAACGATATTCTGCTGATATTTGACGAGGTGCAGACAGGTAACGGTCGTACAGGTAAGCTTTACGGATATATGAATTTCTCTGTTACACCTGATATTTTCACTACCGCAAAGGGTTTAGGCGGAGGACTTCCTATTGGCGCATGTGTAGTTTCTGAAAAAGCCCAGAACGCTCTAGGTTTCGGTGACCACGGCTCTACTTACGGTGGTAATCCTGTAGCGTGTGCAGGTGCACTTTCTGTTATCGAGCGTATTGACGACGAGCTTTTAGCAGATGTCAGAAAAAAGAGCGAATATATTTTCAATGAACTTACAAACGCAGACGGCGTTGAGTCAATTTCAGGTATGGGACTTATGATTGGCATTAAGACCGAAAAGGCGGTATCTGAAGTAATAAAAGAGTGTATGGCAAATGGTGTGCTTTGTCTTTCTGCAAAAGATAAACTTCGACTCCTGCCTGCGCTTAATATCGATTTTGATTTGATTAAGAAAGCGGTAGAGGTTATCAAAACCGCTGTGAAAAACTAGGAGGAAGCTATGAATCTTAAGAACAAAGATTTCTTGAAATTACTTGATTTTTCAACTGATGAAATTAACTATCTGCTTGATTTATCTGCAGATTTAAAAGCTAAGAAAAAAGCAGGTGAGCCACACAGAATGTGTGAGGGTAAGAGTATTGCGCTGATTTTTGAAAAGACTTCAACACGTACACGCTGTGCTTTTGAGGTAGCTGCTGCTGATTTAGGTATGCACCCGACATATCTTGATCCAAGCGGTTCACAGATAGGCAAGAAAGAGTCAATCGCTGACACAGCTCGTGTGCTTTCACGTATGTACGATGCTATCGAGTATCGTGGATTTGGTCAGGAGATTGTCGAGGATTTAGCAAGATACAGCGATGTACCTGTTTACAACGGTCTTACAAACGAATTCCACCCGACACAGATTCTCGCTGACTTTTTAACTATCAAAGAGCACTGTGGCGATTTAAAAGGTAAGAAGCTCGTATATATGGGTGATGCTCGCTACAATATGGGCAACTCTTTAATGGTTGGCTGTGCTAAAATGGGTATGCACTTTGTTGCTTGTGCACCGAAGAAGTACTTTCCAAATGACGAGCTCGTTAAAGAATGTATGGCTGTAGCAGAAAAAACAGGTGCAACTCTCGAGTTTATTGAAGACCCAATGGTTGCAACAAAGGGCGCAGACGTTATCTACACAGACGTGTGGGTATCTATGGGTGAGCCGGACTCTGTGTGGGAAGAGCGTATCAAAGAGCTTTCTCCTTATCAGGTGAATACTGCTCTTATGAATAACGCAGGCGAGAGCTGTAAGTTTATGCATTGCTTACCTGCTTTCCACGATTTAAAAACCACAATCGGTAAAGAGATTAACGCAAAATTCGGTATTACTTGTATGGAAGTTACCGACGAGGTGTTTGAATCAGAAGCTTCTATCGTATTTGACGAGGCTGAAAACCGTATGCATACTATTAAAGCGGTGATCGCAGCAACTTTAGCATAATGTATAAATTTAGGTCCTCATTTTTGGGGACCTTTTTTGTTTACAATCAAAAGTTTTTTGTGCTATACTAAAACTGAAAAAATGCTACTTTTTGTGGCATAATAAGGTGAAAGGATGATGAGTATGTCAGTTTTAAAAGTGACAAAAGATAATTTTTATGATGTTAAGAATAGTGATAAAACTGTTCTTCTGGATTTTTACGCTGATTGGTGTGGTCCGTGCCGTATGGTAGGCCCGATTGTAGATGAAATCGCACAAGAAAATCCTGATATTTTAGTGGGCAAAATCAACGTTGACGAAGAAAACGAGCTAGCGTCTGCTTTTTCTGTTATGAGTATCCCGACTTTAGTTGTTATGAGAAACGGCGAGATTATCACAAAGTCTATGGGTGCAAAACCGAAAGCGGCAATTTTAGCTATGCTCGACTGATCAGAGGATGTTATGGAACATATTTATGATGTCTTAATAATCGGTGGTGGCCCTGCAGGATATACCGCGGCACTTTACTGTTCACGTGCAGGTTTTGACACCGTGATTTTGGAGAAAATGGCTGTCGGCGGTCAAATGACCTTAACCGATATTATCGATAACTACCCAGGATTTCCACAGGGGGTCGACGGATTTACACTATCGTCTAATATGCAACAAGGCGCTGAGCGTTTTGGAGCAACCACTATGTACGATGAGGTAGTGTCGCTCGATTTAGAAAGCGAGATAAAAGAAATCGAAACTGCTTTTTCTGGTAAGCTATACGCGAAAGTTGTGATTATAGCTACGGGTGCGAACCCTCGTGAACTCGGTCTTGAAAACGAAGAAAAGTTACGGGGACAAGGTGTGCATTACTGCGCTCACTGTGATGGTAGGTTCTACAAGGACAAGGTAGCGGTTGTAGTCGGCGGGGGTAACTCGGCAGTTTCTGATGCACTTTATCTGTCACATCTGTGCGAGAAGGTTTACCTTGTTCACAGGCGTGATGTTTTGCGTGCGACTAAGATTTATCACGACCCGATTTTAAAAGCTGAGAATATCGAGTTTTGTTATAACAGCGTTGTGTCAAAAATCGAAGAAGAAAACGGCAGGGTTTCATCCGTTTCGCTCATTGATGTGAAGACTAATGAGAAACGCGAAATCGAGTGCGACGGTGTTTTCATCAGTATAGGTCGCAAACCTGCAACAGACTTTCTGCAAGGTGCCCTCGAGCTTGATAATAGCGGTTATATCGTAGCTGACGAGTCGACAAAAACATCAGTAGACGGAGTTTTCGCTGTCGGTGATGTAAGAACAAAAGTACTGCGACAGGTGGTAACTGCTGTGTCTGATGGCGCGGTAGCTGCCCACTACGCAGAGGAATATTTATCACGATAAATAATAAAATATATACGGAGGTTATATTATGTGTGAAATCAGATTTTATGTTTGTGAACATTGTGGCAATATCGTTGGTCTTATCCACAATGCGGGAGTACCAATGATGTGCTGTGGACAGAAAATGACCGAACTCGTTCCTAATACAGTGGAAGCAAGTGAAGAAAAGCACCTGCCTGTAGTAACTGTTGACGGTGACAAGCTCTGTGTTGATATCGGCAGTGCTCCACACCCGATGGTAGAAGAACACCACATCGTGTGGGTGTATCTACAGACAGATAGAGGTGGTCAGCGTAAGTGCCTTGAGATAGGTTCTGAGCCGACTGTTACATTCGCTCTTTGCGACGAAAAACCTGTTGCTGTTTTTGCTTACTGCAACCTTCACGGTCT
>JAZSFG010000108.1:0-3134 GCA_045532065.1 Ruminococcus sp.
ATATTATTATTCTAAATTAGAATTAAAGAGCGTTAACGATATCCTGAGTATCTCTAGCGATAACGAGCTCTTCGTTAGTAGCTATAAGTTCAACACGGATAGCGGAATCATCAGTAGACAACTGGCCTGTAACACCGCGTCTAGCTTTCTCATTAAACTCGTCGTTAAACTTAACGCCGAACACCTTTAAGTAATCGCAGACTTTCTTTCTGAGCTGTGGCTGGTTCTCACCTAAGCCTGCTGTGAATACGATAGCGTCACAACCGCCCATAGCTACATAGTACTGACCGATGTACTTAGCAATCTGGTAGTAGAGCATTTCGTGTGCGAGGTGTGCACGCTCGTTGCCAGCTTCTTCAGCAGCAGTAACGTCACGGTCGTCAGAAGAAATGCCTGAAATACCGAGTAAGCCTGACTTCTTATTCATAAGAGTGTCCATTTCCTTTGGAGAAAGACCTTCTTTATCAGCGATAAATGTAACAACAGATGGGTCGAGACAACCTGTACGTGTACCCATCATAATACCGTCGAGCGGTGTAAGACCCATAGATGTGTCAACAACCTTACCACCATCAACAGCTGTGATAGATGAACCGTTACCGATGTGGCATGTGATAATCTTAAGATCTTTGATATCCTTGCCCAAAATTTTTGCCATCTCACCAGATACGTAACGGTGTGATGTTCCGTGTGCGCCGTATCTTCTTACTGCATACTTCTCGTAGAACTCGTAAGGAACAGCATACATATATGCTTTCTCAGGCATTGTTGAATGGAATGATGTATCAAATACAGCAACCATCGGTGTACCCTTGCCGAAAACTTCAATACAGCCCTTCATAGCCTGAACGTGTGCAGGGTTGTGAAGTGGTGCGAGTGGGCTTAATCCGTCAATGTCAGCGAGAACCTGATCGTCGATAAGTACAGAAGTCTTGAAGATTGAACCACCCTGCACTACTCGGTGACCGATAGCTGAAACTTCATCAAGGCTCTTAATAACGCCGTACTCAGCATCTAAGAGAGCATCTTTAACAACCATAAATGCCTGTGCGTGATTTTCCATTGGAGCTTCTTTCTCAAAGCTTCTGCCGTCAGCAGTTTTGTGACCGATGAAAGAACCCTCGATACCAATACGCTCACAGTTACCTTTAGCAATCATAGCCTCAGTTTCCATATCAATAAGCTGATATTTCAGAGAAGAGCTACCCGCATTAATAACTAAAATTTTCATAAAAATCTCCTCCTATTGAAAAAGTTAAATTTATAACATATAATATAATAATACTAAATGATTAATATTTCAAGTTTTTTTGTAAAAGAGGTGAGCAAAATGAAAATCGCGTCGGTTATAAGCGAGTTCAACCCGTTTCACAACGGCCACAAATATCTGGTGGATACCATTAAAAGTGAGCACGCCGACTGTGTTATCGCTATTATGAGCGGTAATTTCGTTCAGCGTGGCGATGTTGCCATTACAGACAAATACAATCGTACAAAAGAAGCTTTAAAAAGCGGATGCGATTTAGTAGTAGAACTTCCGACGGCGTTTGCTCTCTCAAGCGCACAGAATTTCGCTTTAGGCGGTGTTGAAATCGCAAAAGCATTAAACAGCGATATGCTGTGTTTCGGTGCTGAAAACTGCGACATCTCTATGCTCACTGAGATTGCTGTTGTTTTTAATAACGATAACTTTAAAGAAAAAGTCAAAGATTATCTGAGCTGTGGTGAACACTACGCAAAAGCGGTGTCAAATGGTGTACGTGATGTATTATCTCAAAAACACGCAGAAATTTTAGATAAACCTAACAACACTCTCGCCGTAGAATACATAAGAGCTATAAAAGGAAGCGCAGTTATCCCAGTTGCAATCGAGAGAATCGGGGCTGAACACGACAGTGACATTACGACAGAAAACATCTCGAGCGCAACGAATATCAGAAATCTTGTTTTAGAATCGAAGACATATTCAGATTTCACTAATATGGTAATCGATAATCCTGCTGACATAAATAATCTCGAGACAGCCGTACTTTACAAACTTCGTACTATGAGTAAAGAGGATTTCTTGAATATTGCTGACATAAACGAGGGCTTTGAAAACAGAATCTTTGATATTTGCAGAAGTAGTGTTTCTTTAAATGAATTATACAAAAACCTAAAAACCAAGCGATATACACTAGCTCGAATCAGACGAATTATTATGAATGCGTTTTTAGATATAGATAAAACTCTGGTTAACAAAGAAAATCTTTATGTACGAGTACTCGGGATGAACTGTAAAGGTGCAGAGATTATAAAGAGAGCCTCTCTCCCACTCGTTGTGAAGGTCAGACAGGACTATGAAAAATTAAGCGATAACCAGAAAGCTCTTTTTGACATTGATGTAAAAGCAAGTGAGCTATTTCCACTCGCATTAAACAATAAAGAACAGTGTAAAAACGATTTTTCGTCACAGATAATAAAACTGTAATCACTATATTTATCAAAAATAAATCATTGTAAATTATTTTTAGAAAACCATTGACTTTATCGTTTTAAAGTGCTATACTGTGTGACAACAAATCACAAGGAGGCAGCCAAAATGAATAACAACAAGTTTTATTCTTACTTTTATTATTTTAAAAAGGGCTGCCCGTCTTCTGTGATATCCAAATTCTGATTATTTGGATTGAATAAAACGGACAGTCCGCATTTGTTGTGCTTTTAGCACTAAACAGGTGCGGTTTTTTTATTTCTAAAATACACCACAATGAAAGCAAGGTAGAAAACAATGAGAATGAATTTCCACAGAAAACTCCCAATCCCTAAGGATGTTAAAAATGAATATCCATTGAACGAGAGTATGAAACAGATAAAAGCATCCAGAGATGAGAGCATAAAAGCAGTATTTGACGGAAGTTCTGACAAATTTTTACTTATAATCGGGCCTTGTTCTGCGGACCACAGCGAACCGGTTTTAGAGTACATCTCCCGTCTTCGCAGAATTCAGGAGCAGGTTAGCGATAAGATTATTATCATTCCTAGAATTTACACTAATAAACCTAGAACAACAGGTCAGGGATACAAAGGAATGCTCCACCAGCCTGACCCACAAGCAAAACCTGATATGTACAAAGGCATTGTTGCTATAAGAG
>JAZSFG010000035.1:0-7541 GCA_045532065.1 Ruminococcus sp.
ATTATAGCTTACATAACATCTTTGCCTATCTGATACAACAATTTTTTGCCATTTGGGATTTGATATAGAATGAATAATTAATGAGAATTGTGGTAGAGCAATCTGCTGCAATTCTTTTTTCATATAATTGTCGTATTGATTATTTTAAAATAAAAATTAAGTGTCCATAGGTGTCGGTTTTAGACGCCTATAGCTCATTAAATACATACACAATTGTCGTAAAAATTGTCGTAAATCTCTGTTTTGAGTAAAAATGATAATAACACACATAAAAAGGAAAGAACTATGATTTCCTGATAATTGTCGTAAAAACATTAAAAATACGACAATTATTTTTTACGTCTTTGAGACAGAAAAAATCCTTGAAACTCAGTAGTTTCAAGGATTTCTTTGGTTGCGGAGGCCGGATTTGAACCGACGACCTCCGGGTTATGAGCCCGACGAGCTACCAGGCTGCTCTACTCCGCGATATATGCTTTTGTCAGCTCCATTATATTACCACTAAACTTTAGTTTTGTCAACCCTTGAGAGTAACAAAGCTTATTTTTAGCGAAAATACATAGCCTATATATAACTATTATATTGCAATTTTTGGCTTTTATGCTATAATTATTTAGTATGATTAAATTTTATTTAAGGAGTGACGATTATGTGTGAGAAAAAGCCATTTTATATCACAACACCGATTTACTATCCGTCCGGAAATCCACATATAGGCCACTGCTATACTACAGTAGCCTGCGATTCTATTGCGAGATACAAGCGAATGCAGGGCTATGACGTAATGTTTTTGACAGGTACTGATGAACACGGCCAGAAAATCGAAGAAAAAGCTAAGGATAAGGGTATCACCCCAAAGGCTTATGTCGACGAAATCGTCGAGATTTTCAAGAAGCTGTGGGATTATATGAATATCGACTATGATAGATACATCCGCACAACCGATGACTACCACGTTGAGTCCGTACAGAAGATTTTCAAAGCTCTTTACGATAAGGGCTATATCTACAAGGGTGAGTACAGCGGTAAATACTGCACACCTTGCGAGAGCTTCTGGACTGACAGCCAGCTTGTTGACGGCAAGTGTCCTGAGTGCGGTCGTGATGTTATCGAAGCTAAAGAAGAAGCGTACTTCTTCAGAATGTCTGACTTTGCTGACAGAATCGAAGAATTACTCACTCAAACAGATTTCTTACAGCCTAAAACCAGAGCGGTTGAGCTCGTTAACAACTTCATCAAGCCTGGTTTAGAGGATTTGTGCGTATCAAGAACAAGCTTTACATGGGGCGTTCCTGTAACATTTGATGAGAAGCACGTTGTTTACGTGTGGATTGACGCTCTTTCCAACTATATCACAGCTTTAGGCTATGAGAACAACGCATACGATGATTTTTCTAAGTACTGGCCTGCTGATACACACATGGTAGCAAAGGATATCATGCGTTTCCACGCTATTATCTGGCCTGCTATGCTTATGGCGCTTGATTTACCACTTCCTAAGCACTTAGCTGTTCACGGATGGATTACTTTCAATGGTCAGAAGATGAGCAAATCGCTCGGCAACGTTGTTGATCCGTTTGTTTTAGGCGAGCGTTACGGTGCTGACGCTATTCGTTACCACATCTTACGTGAGATGGCACTCGGTGCTGACAGCTCATTTAGTAACGAGATTATGATTAACCGCATTAACTCTGATTTAGCAAACGGACTTGGAAACCTCGTTTCTCGTACTGTTGCTATGATTGACAAATATTTTGGTGGTACTCTGCCAACAGAGCGTGAAGCAGGCGATTTTGATGAAGACTTAATCGCAACAGGTCTTGCTGTTAAGGGCAACGTTGATGACTTTATTGAGAAGACTCAGATTAACAACGCTCTTGCTGAGATTTTCAAGCTCGTATCACGTGCTAACAAGTACATCGACGAGACAACTCCGTGGGTACTTGGTAAGGATGAGACAAAGAAAGCACGTCTTGCGACTGTTCTTTACAACCTGCTTGAGAGCATCCGTATTGCATCGACCTTACTGTCTGCGTTTATGCCGACAACTATGCCAAAAGTTTTTGAGCAGATTGGCGCAACAGATTTCGCGACATATGAGAATACAGACAAGTGGAACGTACTTCCACTCGATACAACTGTTGTTCGTGGCGAGGTTCTTTTCCCAAGAATCGACGTAGATAAAGAAATCGAAGAGCTTAACTCTATTATTCAGAAAAACGTTGAGAAAGCTCAGGCTGCAGAAAATAAGGAAAGCAAAAAAATCGAAGGTCTTGCTCAGATTGGCATCGACGATTTCTGCAAGGTAGAACTCAGAGTAGCTCAGGTTAAAGAGTGCGAAAAGGTTAAGAAGAGTAAGAAACTCTTAAAGCTCACACTTTTAGATGGTGAAGGCGAGCGTACTGTTGCTTCGGGAATTGCACAGTATTACACACCTGAAGAGATGGTAGGCAAAAAGGTTATCTTAGTTGCTAATCTTAAGCCTGTGACTCTGTGCAAGGTTGAAAGTCACGGTATGATTTTAGCTGCTTCATCGGGTGAGGACGTCAAGGTTGTTTTCGTTGATGATTCAGTTGAAGTGGGTAGCCGTATAAGCTAATATGACTTGAGCGTGCTACTCTAAGTTAATAAATTGAGGAATGGGGGACGGGATACCGTCTCCCTTTTTGTTTGGAGATATTATGAACAATATTTTTGATGCACACGCCCATTACGATGACGATTGGTTTAATGATGACAGAAAAGAGCTTTTGTCGTCTATGCCACAAAAGGGTGTGTGTGGTATAGCAAATGCTGCGGTTGATTTGAAGACTGCCGAGATTGCCAGAGGTTTTTCGAAAACCTACGATTTTATGTACTTTACTGTCGGTTTTCATCCTGAAAATTTGGAGGATATGCCTGAGAATTACTTGGAAAAAATCGAGGAAATGCTAAAAGACGAAAAGGCAGTAGCCTTAGGTGAAATCGGACTCGATTACCACTGGGAAATTGAGCGTGAGCTTCAGCACAGAGTTTTTGAAGAACAGCTAAAACTCGCTAATGACTTAGATGTTCCTGTTGTAATCCACGACAGAGAAGCCCACGGTGACGTGATGGAGTATCTGAGAAAACACAAACCGAGAGGTCTTATGCACTGCTTTTCGGGTAGTGTAGAAATGCTAAAAGAAGTGCTTAAACTCGGGCTTAGTATATCGTTAGGCGGTACAGTGACATTTAAAAATGCGAGAGTACCGCTTGAAGTAGCTAAAGCTGTTCCGCTTGACAGACTATTACTCGAAACAGACGCTCCGTATCTGTCGCCTGTGCCTTTCAGAGGTAAGCGAAACGACAGCTCAAACATCCTCTATACAGCACAGAAAATCGCAGAAACAAAGGGTGTCGGAGTGCAGGAGCTTTTAGATATCACAAGTGCTAACGCTAAGGCACTTTATGGCATCAAGTGATGTTGACATTTCAACATCTTTAACCTATAATTAAATGGTAATTATTTTCCGAAAAGGAGTGTAGAATATGAACGAAAAGTACAATGCGTTGTTTACGCCTTGGAAAATCGGTAACGTCGAAATCAAAAACAGAATCGTTATGTGCCCGATGGGCGGTACATCGCTTTTCGGTTGGTTTGAGCTTACCGGATGCCACTTTGACAAAGAAGCTGCAAAGCTTTTCTTAGAGCGTGCGAACAACAACGTCGGTCTCATTATTCCGGGTATCGCACCACTTAAAGATACTTTCTGGGGTAAGTGGCTGTGGCAGAATCCTAAGATGTTTGACGAGCTTAAGGTCTTTATGGACGAAATCCATAAGACAGGTGCGAAGCTTTTTATACAGCTTACTGCAGGTATGGGCAGAAGCTGGGCTATTACTGAGCTTGTCGCACCACTGCACAAGAATAAATTTACACGAACACTGATTAAACCTATTATAGATACTAATCACGAGCTGGCATCTCCTTCTCCACAGAAGTCACGTTGGGCTCACGATATCGAGTGTCCTCAGATGACTAAAGAGCAGATTCATGAGATTATCGAAGCGTTTGCGAAAACCGCTAAGCTGTGTAAGGACGCAGGTGTTGACGGTGTCGAGGTTCACGCTGTACACGAGGGTTATCTCCTTGACCAGTTCTCTATCGAGTTTTTCAACAAGCGTGACGATGAGTACGGCGGTAGTTTTGAGAACCGCTATCGCTTCGCTAAAGAGGTTGTACAAGCGATTAAAGAGGCTTGTGGTGACGATTTCCCTGTTTCTCTTCGCTACTCTGTCGAGTCAAAGATGAAGGATTTCTGTGTTGGCGCAATGCCTGATGAGGATTACGTTGAAGTCGGCAGAAATATGGAAGAGTCTGAAAAAGCCGCAAAGTATCTGCAGGATGCAGGCTACGATATGTTAAATGCTGATAATGGTACATACGACAGCTGGTACTGGGCACATCCACCGATGTATATGCCTGAAAACTGTAACTTAAAGAGCGTAGCTCACATTAAGAAATTCGTTGATATTCCTGTTGTGTGTGCAGGTAGAATGGATATGGAAACAGGTGCAAAAGCAGTAGAAAACGGCGAAATTGACGCTGTCGGTGTAGCTAGACAGTTCCTCGTTGACCCTCAATGGATTACAAAGCTTATCGAAGACAGAATGGAAGAAATCAAGCCTTGTATCTGCTGTCACGCAGGCTGCTTTAACTTCTCATCATCAAAGGGCCACGCAAATACTCAGGACCTGACAGATACTATGGGTCTTTCACGTTGTGCGCTTAACCCTCTTACAATGCAGTCGAAAAAGTACAAGATTGTACCTGCTAAGAAGAGTAAGAAAATCGCTGTTATTGGTGGCGGTATCGGCGGTATGGAAGCAGCAATTCTGTGTGCAAAGCGTGGTCATAAAGTTACTCTCTATGAAAAGACAGATAAATTAGGCGGTGTGTTTATTGCGGCATCTGCTCCTTCGTTCAAAGAAAAGGACAGAGATTTGATTAAGTGGTACATCCGCGAGCTTAACTCACTCCCGATTGAAGTTAAGATGAACACAGAGATTAAAGACGTAAAGTCTTTAGAAGCTGACGAAATCATTGTTGCTACAGGCGCAAAAGCGAAGAGAATCCCTATAAAAGGAATCGGAAAATCTGTTGAAGCTATCGACTTCTTACTCGATAATTCAATAGTTGGCGACAAGGTTGTTGTTGTCGGTGGAGGTTTGACAGGTTGCGAAATCGCTTACGAGCTTTACCTTCAGGGCAAAAAGCCTGTCATCGTTGAAATGCTCGACGACCTCGTAACAACACCGGGTATTTGTTTAGCAAACACAAGCTATCTCAGAGACTTCTTCACTACAAACGAAGTTCCTGTACACTTAGAAACATCGCTGTGCGAAATCGAAGACGATGGCGTTATCGTTAAAGATAAAGAAGGCAAAACATTTAAGATTGATGCCGATTCTGTCATTATGTCAGTAGGCTATAACCCTGCTCCACTTGCAAAAAAAGGCAGACACATTCACGTTATCGGTGACGCTGACAAAGTCGGCAACTTACGTACTGTTATCTGGGGTGCGTGGGATGTTTGTATGAAACTGTAAAGGAGAAACGCAATGATTTTAACTGAAAAACAACAGCAGATTTTAGACGGCAAACAAGGCGATGTAATGGCGAAGGTTATGAAAACCCTCGTTATGTACGGACAGGCTTTCGGTGCCGAGAAAATGATAGAGGTAACTTCTAAGCACAACCACCTCGTTACATCATTCGGTCTTAAGATGATTACACCTGTTTATGAGCTTATGAATCAGCTGATTGAGGCAGGAGCTGTGTCAGGTCAGACATTTTCTGTTGACCCTAGACCGCTTGATAAAAATGTTCCTGCAAACTTTTTACAGAATCTTATTTTTAATAAGTTTATGTACTCAAAGCAGGATTTCTACGAAGGTCAGCTTAATAGCTTAGGTCTTATGGATAAGGATGCGTTCACCTGTACATGTTATATGGACGAAGTGGGCAACAAACCAGAAAAAGGTGATATTTTATCTTGGGCAGAAAGCTCAGCGGTAGTTTATGCTAACTCTGTTTTAGGTGCTCGTTGTAACCGTAACTCAGGTATTATGGATATTATGGGTTCAATCGCAGGCTGTGTGCCTTATTTCGGACTTTTAACTGACGAAGGCAGAAAAGCTTCTTGGGTTGTAAGAATCGAAACAACAAAGAAGCCTGAAGCACAGCTTTTAGGCTCTGCTATCGGTATGAAGGTTATGGAAGATGTTCCGTACGTAGTAGGTCTTGACAAGTGGATTGGTGTTGAGCTCACAGACGAGGCTTGTACATACTTAAAGGACTTTGGTGCGGCTACAGCTTCTAACGGTGCTGTTGGTCTTTACCACATTGATAACCTCACTCCTGAAGCAAAAGAACAGGGAAAAGACCTTATCTTAGAAGGTGCTAAAGAGTACGTCATCACCGACGAAGAACTCGAGAGAGTAAAGAACAACTACCCTGTTATCTGGAAAGATAAAAACGCTAAGCCTAAGCTCTGTTTCATGGGCTGTCCGCACATGAGCTTACAGCAGTTAAAGGACTGGACTGACAAGGTAGAAAAAGGACTCAAAGAAGCAGGCAACAAAAAGGTTGTTATCCCTACAGTCTTTACATCAGCTCCAAAAGTATTAGAGGAGTTCAACAAAACTGAGTACGCACAGCGTTTAAAGAACACAGGTGTTATCACTTCATACATCTGTCCGCTGATGTATATGAACAACCCTCTGTGTGCGAAAATGCCTGTTATCACATCGTCAAATAAACTTAGAACATACACAACAGCGCGTTATTATACTGACGACGAGATTTTAGTACAGATTACAAAAGGAGGTAACTAAAGATGAAAGAATTTAAAGGCAGAGTAGTTACTCCGGGTACTTGTAGTGCGAAAGCAGTTGTAACAAAGCAGGGCTTTAACACCCTTGCATCCCTTCAGAAAGCTCTCCAGTTTGGCGACAAAAAAGCGACTTGTAACGACCAGAACAACACCGACATCTACGGCGAGCCATTGTGCGGAAACGCTTTAGTTTTACCACAGACAATCGGTTCGACAACAGGCGGTATGGTGCTTTACTGTGCGTGTGCTATGAAGCGTCAGCCTGCGTGTATGCTTTTTACAAACCACATTGACTCTTTAGCTTGTGCAGGAGCTGTGCTCGCTGATGTGTGGCTTCCTGACATCACAATGCCTGTAATTGATAACCTCGGTGACGAGTTCCTCGAGTACGTAAAAACAGGAATGCAGATTACAGTAAAAGAAGACGGCGTAGTAGTTGTTGAATAACTAATTAAAGTAAAAGAAAAGCCCCTGTCGTAATTGACAGGGGTTTTTAGTTTTATAAATCAATTTCAAGTTCAACAGGGCAGTGGTCAGAACCAAAAATGTCGCAGTGGATTTTTGCGTCGACAAGTTTTTCGTTTAAGCTTTCGCTACAGATAAAGTAGTCGATTCTCCATCCTGCATTCTTCTGACGTGCCTGAAAACGGTATGACCACCAAGAGTAGATTTGCTCTTTGTCAG
>JAZSFG010000016.1:0-28001 GCA_045532065.1 Ruminococcus sp.
CTTATGGATGCGGAAACTTGGATGGATGCAAACAAGGCCATAGAGCTAGGCTTCGCTGATGAGCTTATGAAACGCAATGCCCTCCCATTTGAAGAGGAGGACGATGAGGAAGATGAGGAAGAAAAGGATGACACCAAGGAATCTTCATCAACCGAAGAAGACGAGGACGAAGACGATGAAAATAAAAATGTCACAGTCCCTAAAAGCAGTATGTTGTTTTCTCGACAGACTGTTGTAAACAACATTAAACAGAAGATTGAAAAATCTACTACAAAGTCAAACACAGTTTCTGCCGATGCACTTATCGACAGACTGAACTTAATTAAAAATTGGAGGTAATTTTATGACAATAACTGAACTCAGAGAAAAACGAAACAAGGCGTGGGAAGCAGCAAAGGCTTTTGTAGAAACACGCCGTGACAAGGACGGTCTCCTTTCCGAAGAGGATGCAAAGACCTATGCAGAGATGGAAAAGAAGGTTCAGAACTACTCTGCAGAAATCGAGCGACTTCAGGCTATGGAAGCTATGGAGAATGAGCTTAACAGACCCGTAAATACACCTATCGTTACAAAGCCTATGGGCGGTAGTGATAAGGCAAAGTCAGGCCGTGCAAGTGATGAGTACAAAAGCGGTATGCTTAAGGCTCTTCGTACAAACTTTAAGGTTATTACTAATATCCTTTCTGAAGGTATCGATGAGAATGGTGGCTACCTTGTACCTGAAGAGTACGACAGCCGTTTGATTGATGTTCTTAACGAAGAAAACATCTTCCGTGGTCTTGCTAAAACAATCACTACAAGCGGTCAGCACAAAATCAACATCGCTGGCACTAAACCTGCAGCCGCTTGGATTGATGAAGGCGGTGAGCTCACATTTAGTGATGCCACATTCAGTCAGATTAACCTTGATGCACACAAACTTCATGTTGCAGTAAAGGTAACCGAGGAACTCCTCTACGACAACGCTTTCAACCTTGAAAGCTACATCATCGAGCAGTTTGGTAAGGCTCTCGCTAATGCTGAAGAGGATGCATTCCTTAACGGTGACGGTAAGGGTAAACCTCTCGGTATCTTTGCAGAAGACGGTGGCGGTCAGATTGGTGTGACAACAACTTCCGCTACCGATATCACATCCGATAACATCATCGACCTTGTGTATTCCCTTAAGCGTCCTTACAGAAAGAACGCTAAATTCATTATGAACGACCAGACCATCGCTCTCATCCGTAAGCTCAAGGATGAGAACGGACAGTATCTGTGGCAGCCTTCCAATCAGGCAGGTGAGCCCGGTAAGCTGTTCGGTTACGATGTGCTCACTTCACCTTTTGTACCTACTGTTGCAGAGGGTGCTCCTGTTATTGCCTTCGGTGATTTCAGCTACTACAACATCGGTGACCGTGGCACTCGTTCTTTCGCTGAACTTAGAGAGCTCTATGCCGGTAACGGTATGGTTGGCTTCCTTGCAAAAGAGCGTGTTGACGGCAAGCTCGTGCTTCCTGAAGCAGTAAAAATCCTTAAGATGGGTGCTTAAACCATCGTTAGGAGGTGGCAGTAATGACTCTTTTAGAAAAGGTTAAAGACAATTTAATACTTGAACACTCGGCAGACGATGTGCTCCTTGAGAGCTTCATTACTGCCGCTACAAATTATGCAGAAAGTTATCAGCATATTAGCCAAGGTTACTACAAAGAAAACCCTATGCCGGCAACCACAGAACAAGCGATTATAATGCTTGCCTCTCATTTTTATGAGTCAAGAGACGGCTCTACGGGTGGTTTCTTTGCCGATAATGTACAGGCAAGTCAGCAAGTATGGACTACGGTTAATATGCTGCTACGACTCGACAGAGATTGGAAGGTGTAATTATGAGCTTCGGCAAAATGAACACCTTTATCAGCATTGTGAAAAAAGAAAAAACTCTAGATGACGAGGGTTTTTCCAAAGAGATACTTCGCTCCCTGCATACAGTCAGAGCGTATAGAGAAGGTCGGCACGGTAGTGAGAGATGGGCTAACAGAGCTACATTCTCTTCTGCCACCGACCTTTTTAGGTTTCGTAAAATTCCCAACTGCACAGTCACTACAGCCATGAGCATTGTCTGTGACGATACTCTGTTCGAGATTACATCTGTTGAGGATGTAAAAGGACGAGGAATGTATGTTGAGGTTCTCGCAAAAGAAGTGATACCGAGTGGCTAAAGCAACAATAAAACTGCCAGATCAGTTTCTCGAAGATTTATCCAAACTCGGTAGCGATTTTGATAAAGTCGCAAAGACTGTATTAACCGCCGGCGGTGAGGTTGTATTTGCAAAAGCACAATCTAACTTAAAAGCAGTAATAGGCAACGACACCGCCTACGAATCACGGTCTACCGGTGAGCTTGAAGATTCCTTTGGCCTCTCTGATGTGTTGCTCGATAAAAACGGCAATTACAACATAAAGATTGGTTTTAGTGAGCCGAGACAAGATGGTAGCAGCAACGCTAAAATTGCCAACATCATCGAATACGGTAAGTCCGGGCAACCACCTAAACCCTTCCTTAAACCGGCACAGAGAGCAACAAAAACTCAATGTATAGAAACAATGAAGTCCACTTTTGAATCGGAGGTAAAAAATCTATGAACATACTTAAAGAACTCAAAAATGTATTTACCACCTTGGGTATACCGATGGAAACCATCACTTTTACAACCGAACCCCCTGACGATTATGTGGTTCTTACTCCTATCGTTGACACATCAGAGCTCCACGCTGACAACAAGCCTACTTACGAAACCCAAGAGGTACGAATATCTCTTTTCACAAAGCAAAACTACATGAAACTCAAATATCAAATACTCCACAGCTTAATTGCTTTGGATTTTTATATTACAGATAAAAGGTATATCGGATTTGAAACCGAAACCGAATACCACCACTACGCCATTGATGTGGCTAAATTTTATGAAATGGAGGAATAAAACATATGGCAACAATCGGTCTTGACAAACTTTTCTATGCAAAAATCACCGAGGACACAAACGGAGAGGAAACATACGGCACTCCGATTCAGCTTGCAAAAGCTATCTCTGCCGACCTTTCAGTTGAGCTCGCAGAAGCAATCCTCTACGCAGATGACGGTGCATCTGAAACAGTAAAAGAGTTTAAGAGTGGCACTCTTTCTCTCGGCATTGATGACATCGGTTCAAGTGTCGCTGCAGACCTTACCGGTGTAACCGTTGACAAGAACAATGTCGTTATTTCTACAACCGAGGATGGTGGCTCCCCTGTGGCAGTTGGCTTTAGAGCAAAGAAGTCCAACGGCAAGTATAAATACTATTGGCTGTACAGAGTACAGTTCGGTATTCCTTCTACTGCTCTCGCTACAAAAGGTGATTCTATTACCTTTAACACACCTACTATTGAGGGAACGGTAATGAGAAGAAACAAGGTAGATACAAGCGGTAAGCACCCTTGGAAGGCAGAAGCTACCGAAGGTGATACCGGTGTTTCCACTACCGTCATCAACGACTGGTATAAGAAAGTTTATGAGCCTGTATATTCAGGCACTACATCAGGTTCTTAAGGAGGCAACACACAATGAGTAATGACAGAGCTACTGTAATTACAATCGGTGGTCAGGAGTACGAACTTCTGTTAACCACAAAAGCTACAAAAGAAATCGCCGGTAGATATGGCGGTCTCGAAAATCTCGGTGAAAAGCTGATGAACTCAAAAAACTTCGAGATGGCTCTTAACGAGATTATTTGGCTTATCACCGTACTTGCAAATCAGTCAATTATGATTCATAACATCAAAAATCGAGAGGATATCAAACCTCTGCTCACAGAAGATGAAGTGGAGCTGTTAACAGCACCTTACGAACTCGCAGAGTACAAAAACGCTATCACCGAGGCTCTGCATCGTGGCACACAGCGAAATATCGTGAGTGAGGTAGACCCAAAAAACGAGGCAGTCGAGTAAGTGACGAAGAGTTGTTTACTCGACTTCTTTATTATGGCATAGCCCACCTTCATTTAACTATGGATGAGGTGTGGCTCATGCCTTTTGGTTTACTCCTAGATTTATGGGAATGTCATAAACAATTCAACCGTATGGCCAAGCCTAAACAAGAAGTGTTTATCGATGACATTATCCCTGATGGCATTTAAGGAGGTGGACACATGGCTGATAATTTTGGTCTGAAAATCGGACTTGAAGGCGAGAAGGAGTTTAAGAAATCCATCGCTGAAATCAATCAAACCTTTAAGGTACTAGGTTCCGAAATGAAGGTTGTGTCCTCTGAATTTGATAAAAACGATAAATCTGTCGGTGCCTTAACTGCTAGGAATGAAGTTCTCAACAAGCAGATTCAGGCACAGAAGGAAAAGGTCGAAGTATTAAAATCCGCCTTGGAAAACGCCGCATCTTCGTTTGGTGAAAACGACAGACGAACACAGCAATGGCAGATACAGCTTAACAATGCTCAAGCAGCGTTAAACAAGATGGAGCGAGAAGTAAAAAACAATAACGATGCTATCGATAAAGCCTCTGAAGAATATGACGATGCAAGAAGAAGCGTTGACAAATTCGGAAATGAGGTCGAAGAATCAGCAAAGCAAACGGACTCCGCTAGTGAAAAATTCAAGAAGGTCGGCGGTGTGCTTAAAGGTGTAGGTGCAGCAATAGGAGCGTCTGTCGCTGCTATCGGCACCGCTGCAGTAGCCACAGGTAAAAAGCTGTGGGATATGGCAAACGACACATCGCTTGCAGGTGACGAGGTCGATAAAGTTTCACAGCGACTCGGTTTGAGTAGCACAGCCTATCAGGAATGGGACTATGTTTTAGGACAATCAGGTGTTGAAATCACCTCAATGACAACAGGTCTTAAAACACTCACAAATCAGCTTGATGATGCTAAAAACGGAAGTGACTCCGCAGTAGCGAGATTTGAAAAGCTCGGTCTTTCTATGAGCGACTTAAGCACTATGTCCCGTGAAGAAGTTTTCGATGCCGTCATCAAGGGTATGCAAGGTATGGAAGACTCAACGGAACGAGCTGCACTCGCTAACGACCTCTTCGGCAAAAGTGGACAGAACCTTACCCCTCTGTTCAACCAGTCCGTAGAAGCCACACAGCAATTAAAAGATGCTGCAAACGAACTCGGTTTTGTTATGTCGGAAGACGCAGTAAAAGCATCTGCCGGCTTTAGAGATTCGCTCGACACCTTAAGTCGTACTTTCACCGGTGTTAAGAATAACCTTGTTGGCGAGCTTTTACCGGGGTTTTCTCAAATAATGTATGGTCTTTCCGATATGCTCGTGGGTGGCAAAGATGCAAAGGATAAAATCCAAAAAGGTACACAAGAACTTGTAGACTCTTTGCAGGGTATATTTCCAAGAGTTGTTGATATATTGATGACTCTTATCGGTGCTGTAGCTGAAATAGCTCCGCTGATAATCGATTCTTTAATACAAGGTGTAGTTGGTAACTTACCGAGCATAGTTTCTGCTGCAAGCTCGATAATTGTTACTTTCCTAGAAAGTCTTATATCAGCCTTGCCTCAAATTGCAGACGGTGCTTTACAGCTTGTGTTACAGTTGGTGTCCTCAATTCTAGAAAATTTACCATTGCTTGTAGATACAGCAATGCAGGTCGTTTCAACTTTACTATCCGGCATAGCCTCGGCTTTACCAACGCTTATTCCCACTATTATTGAGGCTTTGCTAGGCGTGGTTGATGCGATATTAAACAACCTAGGATTGCTCATAGATGCCGGTGTACAGATAATCCTTGGTCTCATACAAGGTATTCTCGATGCTATCCCAATGCTAATACAAAAAATTCCAGAGCTTATCTCAACGATAGTGAATGCGATAATAACAGCTTTGCCGATTTTGATAGATGGAGTTGTATCCCTGATAAATATGCTTTGTCAGGCACTTCCCGATATCATCACCGCCATAGTTGAAATGTTACCCACACTCATCGAAACTATAATCGCAGCCGTTATAGAATTACTGCCTGTGATTCTCGAAGGAATTTTAGCCTTGGTTACCGGTATTGTGGAAGCTCTACCGTCTCTTATAGAAACCATTGTGGAACTGCTACCTGAACTCATAAATACAATCGTTACTGCAGTTGTCGAGCAACTTCCTGTACTTATTCAGGCTCTTGTTGATTTCCTACCGCAGTTAATCCAAGGTCTTATTCAGATAGTCCTAGGCATTGTTTCTGCACTTCCGCAAATTATACAAGGCTTGCTTACCGCCCTGCCGACAGTAATTTCGTCTTTGCTAACTACACTCTTAAGTTTGTTACCTCAATTGATAACAGGCCTTGTAGATTTAGTGAGCCAACTTTTGCTCCATTTACCGGAGATTATTGCCGGCATTTTGAATGCATTACCGAGTATTATTTCTACTCTTATTTCTGCACTTTTAGGCTGTATTCCTCAGCTCGTTTCTGGCTGCATACAGCTCGTGATGGGACTGGTCACAAATCTTCCCCAAATCATCGCATCGCTTATAAAAGCTGTACCAACGATTATAACTTCTGTCGTGAAGGCTCTGCTTTCAGGTTTAGGTAAGATTGTCGAGGTCGGCAAAAACATCGTAGAGGGTTTGTGGAACGGTATTAAAAACGCAGCCTCTTGGTTGTGGGATAAGGTATCGGGTTGGCTTGGTGACTTATGGGACGGCGTGCTTGGATTCTTTGGCATCGCATCACCTTCTAAAAAGTTCAGGGATGTCGTTGGTAAGAACCTCGTTTTAGGTCTTGCAAAAGGTATCACAGACGAAGGTTCAACTGCTGTAAATGCTGCCGAGGATTTGGCAAAAGACATCTCAAATGTCAATTTCAGTCCGGGCGGTATAGATTACTCAAGTATTGCAGCGGATATCAGCAAAGCCGTACCTAGTGACTTTGAGGCACAGGTAAATGCTTCAGTAATGGGCAACACAAACCTTACCGCAGGTGGCGGATTCGGAAGAACTACAACACCTACATTTAACAACACTTTTTCATTTGGCAATGTAACTATTAACAACGGCGATGATATTGAAAACATCGCACATAGAGTGTCTGACATTATAGTGTCTGACATCATGATTAAGGGAGGTGCTTATGCATAATGAGCAGATATAATTTCAAGTTTGGAGATAATTGGATAAGCGAGCTTGGTGTAATAAGCACCGAAACTCCACCTATTGAGATAGCCGAGCGAGATTGTTCTATGGTCGATATTCCGGGAAGAGACGGTAGTGACTACATAGACAACGGACGATACTTAAATGTTGAGTTCACTCGTGAGGTTTCTCTCATAGGTAGGAAAAACTTTCCTGTAGAAGAAAAAGCAGCTCGCTTTGTAAACAGCTTTGCCTATCTCCACGGATACCATATATTTGAGGATACAGACCATAACGATATGTATACCGAAGCCGTACTTATGAATTTAGCAGAGGTTAATCGTGATATGCGTACCCTTAACACGGCAAAGCTCAAGTTTTCTAGAAAGCCATATTGGTACCTGAAATCAGGTCAAGAAATGGTTTCTTACACACGAGAAGAGGGTTACGCAGGGGTATCGTTATTTAACCCCTTCGGAGCTTCGGCTCTACCTTATTTCAAGTTCAAACTCCTCACCACAGGAGCTATGTCTGGCACAATTGCAATTCAGGTCACAACTACCCTTGATGGAGTCCGAATCACAAAAGACTTTTCATACACCTTTAATTGGGGTGAAAAATACTGCTACTTTGTAATTGATGTAGAAAACCGAAGAATAACGGTCGAAAACAATCAAGGTCGTGTTCTTAAGTATGTGGATGGTGAGGTTCCTTGTGAGCTTGGCCCAACAAAGTCGATAATAAAGCTGACTAGCAGTAACCCTGTAGAAACAATGAGTATTGCTCCTAGATGGAGGTGCTTATAGTGCTACCAAAACTCTACGATGAACTCTCCACTTCCGACTTCAATTATACCTTTTTAGGCACGCTTAATCGCTGTACTAAATGTGAAGTTAAAGAAGTACGAAACGGAGCATACACGCTGACAATGGAAACAACCGTCAATGACGACTGTGCAGAGATGATTTTGTCACAGCGTTTGATAGGAGTTAAACCCAACCCCACCGATGATATGCAGTTGTTTGAAATTCAAAAAACCACTCGTACCATTGATGGTTTTATTAAGGTTGAAGCAAAACACATCAAAAATCTGTGTTTTCAGATCTGTTCTGAAGGTGACCTAACAACCGAGGGTAATAAAACCGTTGTTAGCTGTACCCCTCTTGAAGCTTGGGAGCTACTCAAAAACGAATATATAACTTCTGATATCCCATTTACTTTCACTTCTGATATAACAACAAAAGCAAACTTCTCTATCGGTTTAGATAGCCCGGAAACTCTCGGTAATATTCTCGGCGGTAAAGAGGGAGCTTTTACTGATTTATGGAACGGCGAGTATCATTGGGATAACCTCAATATTTCTTTTAACCGTGAGCGTGGTAGTATCAGCTCATTTCAAATCCGCTACGGACAGAATGTGTCTGATGCATCACAAGTTGAGTCTTGTGAATCCACCTACTCGCATGTTTTACCTTACGGCAAAGTTTCAAATGGAAACAAAAAAATCAACTTTTTTGCTCCGCTTATTGAGATTGAAAACTCGTATTCAAAGTATACAAAAGTCTATATGTGCGATTGCACGGACTTCTTGGAATCATACGAGGTCGGGGACAAAGGTGAAGGATACAGCGAAGTACAAACAGCTATGACTGAATATGCGAAAAACTATGCGGCAGTTAATCGGTTAGGTGAACCTTCATTAAGTATTTCTGTATCTTTTAGACCAATCCTCGATGATATGGCTAGCGTTAGCTTATGTGATACTGTCGAGGTTATCCTCGATAATTTTGGTACAAAAGCAAGAGCAAAAATAGTCGAAGCGACCTATGATGCCTTACTTGAGCGTTGGGAAAGCCTCGTTATAGGAACTCCAACAATCACAGTAGCAGACATCATACTTAATAAAAGGAGGTATATACAGTGAACCTTGAACATTCACTAATCATCGACCTGTGCAGGGTTACCCCCACAAAAGTTATTAAACTGCATCAGGGAGATAAAAACAGCGTTAAATTGGCAGTAACCATAACAAAAAACGGAACGGCTCAATCGCTTTCAAATGTAACTGCCAAGTATGATGCCACCATCTCAAACTATCTTGCCGAAGCCGAGGCAACTGCCACTATTGACGGCAACATCGTTTATGTGCCAATCACCGAAAATATGACGGCCCTTAATGGTGTTCTAAAAATCGACATTAAATTTATAGAAGGCAACACCGTCCTTTTCACACAGACTCTTAAACTTATCGTTGAAAAGTCCGTCCTTGATGGCAGCGTTTACATCGATTTTAGCAAGACAACTCTTGGCACAAAACTTCAAGACATCGAGGAGGGTATGTCAGAGCTAAAGAATAAGTTTCCGGTTAAAACTGCTGACATTGCGAATAATGCAGTTACCGCCGTTAAAATTGCAACGGGTGCCGTTACTACAGGCAAACTTGCTGCTAAAGCAGTTACAACAGACAAACTCGCTGGCGGTTCAGTTACAACTGATAAGCTCTCTGATGGTTCCGTTACTAAAGACAAACTCGCTGACGGCTCTATTTCTGCCGATAAAATCTTAACATATGCTGTTAAGGAAGATAAGATTGAGCCTAACTCTATAACCTCACCCAAAATCGCTAATGGAGCTGTGAGTGCTACGCACCTTTCTGCAGAGTTTCTCTCGTACATACAAGGCAAGGCTGATTTTGTTGACCTTGGAACAGTTGACAATTGGGGTGTTATCAAAGACATAGAAGTCAAAACTAAAACGATTTACTATGTCAGCACTTTTATTGGCTATATGTCAAACGACATTCAAACAGGAAACTGTATTGGTATCGGCAACCCATCAATAAATTGCCTGTATCTTATCAACACATCCACCGGTCTTTTATGGCGTGTAAATCTCACAGAGCAAACCTTCCAACTCTGTTCTAAAATCCCTGACGGTGCCATTAACGACACATCGCTTTTTTCCACAGATATTATTGCAAAATATCTGTCTATGCCTGTAACTCAAATCACAAGCACTTCCTTCGGCACCGAGACTTACAACTCATTAACCACGCCGGGAATTTATCAGCTTGACTCTTTTTCAGGTACACATCAAGTGGTTATTGTTCTGAAACCCGACACAGAGGCTCATCTAATGCAGATAAGACTCAATTATAACAACATCGATTTTAGAGGCATTTGGTGTACAACAGACGGAATTTACGCTGATGATGATTGGGAACCTTGGAGGAGTTTGTGTCGATATACCGCTAAAGATACAACGCTCGCAGATGAGGGCGATAACTATTTAGCAAAAAATGTTGAGGCTGCGTTCTTGGAGGTGGCTCAAAAACTAGCTAAAAAAGCTGACATTGAATATGGCACCGTACAGCAAAACAACGCTTGGTACACAGATGCCTCGCAGGGATACTCGCTAACAGGTAATTACAGCATCATTGGAGATATGTGCATATTACGAGGCACAGCTCAATGCATTCAAGGTTGGGGTGTTGTGTATTACTCCCTACCTGTAGCCTCCCTGAAATCAAGCACAACACTTGCAATAAGCGGTAACAACTTCTTCTCAATCGCTACCGGCACTCTCGATAACATTTCTGTTCTTGAAATCCGAGACATTCATAATTCACTAATGCCCGGTACAACCATCAGCTTCACCTTAATCTATAAATGTAAATAGGAGGTTCATTATGGCAACACAAATCAAAACTGAATACACTCTTGAGCAGTTGACTCAACACACAGTAAATGTGCTTAAGGTCGACTCCGCAACTATCAACGGCACTCTGTATGAACTAGAGAGAACTAGACTGTGTTTTGCGAACTCCCCGGTAGGACGAGAGAAAATCTCCGAAACCTTACCCAAAGAGTACGCAGATGCAGTCTTTTCTATTTGGGGTGATACTCCTACAATCACAGACCCCATCGTACCACAGGAGGAATAACCCATGGAAGCTCTATTCAGCAACTACTCTCTTACTGACATCCTTATTTTTCTTGTCCTGCTTGTTCTCGCCATCAAGGAAGCCTTATCCATAAAGGACTGGTTCAAGGAGAGGTTCTCAAAAATCTCAAACAAAAGCCTTGCGTCCAAAAAGGAAAAGGAAAAAATGCAGGAGGACATCGAGGACCTTAATAAGTTCTATCAAGAAAAAGAGGTTGTCGATAGAGGGTTTGAAAATATAAACAGGCTAATTGCGATGCTCATTGAGTCAGACCGAGAGGCTATCAAGGCCTATATAACAGAACAGCACCACCGTTTTGTGTATGAGGTAGGTTGGATTGATGATTATTCCCTTGATTGCCTTGAAAAGAGATACTCGATTTATGAAAGAGAAGAGGGTAACTCTTTTGTGTTAGGTCTGATGAATGAGCTTCGAGATTTGCCTAAAATCCCACCAAATGAAATCGAAAGGACAGGTGCTTAATGAAAGAAAACTTTTTAACTTGGGCGAAATGTGCTGGCATTAGAGCCCTCAAAACCGTTGCACAAACAGCGGTCGCTTCTCTCGGTGTTTCTGCAGCGATGGAAGAGGTCAATTGGATTGCAGTTGGCTCGGCTTCCTTGCTTGCAGGCATTTTATCTTTACTCACATCTATCGCAGGTTTACCTGAGATTAACAAAACAAAGGAGGAATAATTATGGCATACACAAACAGCTCACTCGTAAATTACAAGAGAATTTCACCTAACAGAAACAGTCCTAGAAACCACAAGATTGACACCATTTCAATTCATTGTGTGGTAGGTCAGGTAACAGCCGAAACCCTCGGCAGTATTTTTGCAAACAGCTCCTATCAGGCATCTTCAAACTACGGTGTTGATAAGGATGGTAGAATCGGACTTTATGTAGAAGAAAAAGACCGCAGTTGGTGTACATCTTCTGCATCAAACGACAACAGAGCTATCACCATTGAGGTAGCTTCGGACACCTATCATCCTTACAGAATCACAGAAAAGGCTTACAAATCCTTAATCAAATTACTTGTAGATATCTGTAAGCGTAACGGCATCAAAAAGCTCCTGTGGAAGGGAGACAAGTCCCTCATCGGTCAGGTATCCAAGCAGAATATGACCGTTCACAGATGGTTTGCAAACAAGTCCTGCCCCGGCGATTACCTTTACAACCTTCACGGTCAGATCGCCAAGGAGGTAAATGCACAGCTCACCGCCTCAACTACTACGACAAAACCTGCGACCTCAACAACAACGAAGCCGGCTACAACGACAGCAACCACAAAGAAGGCAAAAGACCCTGCAAAGAGTTTCTCAAAGTCTCTCGCAGGTACATACAAGGTCACAGCTACTGATGGACTCAATGTTCGTAGCGGTGCCGGTACAAACAAGGCATTGATGGTTGCAATTCCTAAAAACACAAAGGTGCAGTGCTACGGTTACTACACTACAGTTTCCGGTGTTAAATGGCTGTATGTTCAGTTTACATACAACAAGGTTACTTATACCGGTTTCTGTTGCAGCACTTACCTCAAGAAAGTTTAATACCTTTTAACTACGGCCCATCGGGATTTATTTCTCGGTGGGCTTATTTTTTTTGCCTTTATTTTCAGATAACTTATGCCATGTGTATTCTGAAAAAATGTGCCAATTATTAAACACCTGCACAAAAACATCAACTTTAAGTTCAGCTTCGTCCTTATTTGAAAACGGCGGAGTAATTCCTACTTCCCACTCGGACTTAGCCCAATAGTAATACATTAAATCTGATTTCAGACTGCTGATGAAATCTTCTTTATTGTCTTTGTGCTTTTTGAAGCTATCCATTATAGCGTTATAAAAAGAAGAATGCTTAAAGACATTCCACACCTCAATGTTTTTCGTATTCATATTCCGTCTAAAGACATTCCAAACTAAATCATTTCTTTTTTTCATTATTTACACCTTATAAAAAAATTTTTTTGAAAAAAACCTAAACTTTTTGCTCTCCCGTGGCTTAAGGGTGAAGGAGGTTTTTTTATGCTAACTGATATTCAAAAACTACAAATTGAAAACATGAGAAAAAACGGAGAGAGCTATAACACAATCGCCCACGAATTAGGTATCACTTATAAGCAAGTGCGAGGATATCTTGACCGCAACAAAAATAACGGCTTCTGTTTGCAATGTAATCGTCCATTAACACAATCCGAACATCGAAAAGAAAAGAAATTCTGTTCTGACAAATGCCGGATGGCTTGGTGGAACGACCACAAAGAGCTCATTCAAAGGAAACCCCACCACACACAAGAGTGTGAATACTGCCACAAAACCTATAACTGTTACCGAACAAGGGCTTCAAAGTACTGTTCCCGTGAATGCTATGCAAAAGCTCGCAGGAAGGGGTGATTATTGTGGATAACTATAAGGCTAAAGTTTTTAATTATAAAATTGCTATGTCCCTTGCTAACAAGCTGTTTCACGAAGGAACTATAAGCAAGTCGGAATATGCACGAATTGATACAATTATGACCAAAAAATACGGATTATCTTCGTGTAGTATATTCCGAGAAAACAAGCCATATTTACTTGATAATACTACCCTTTAGAGTTAATATGTCACACTAATAGGAGGTGATTATATGCAGAGAATTATTACAAGAGTAAACCTCGTACCCAAGCAGCCTAAAGCTAAAAGAATGGCAGCGTATGCACGAGTGTCGACAGGAAAAGATGCTATGAGACATTCGCTGTCAGCACAGGTTAGTTATTACAGCAACTTAATACAAAGCCACAATGGTTGGCTCTACTGCGGTGTTTATGCCGATGAAGCTCTCACAGGCACTAAAGACGGCAGAGAGCAGTTTCAAAGAATGCTTAAAGACTGCAGAGAAGGAAAGCTCGATGGTATTATTACGAAATCCATTTCACGATTTGCTCGTAATACCGTCACCTTGCTTGAAACTATCAGAGAGTTAAAGCTCCTCGGAATTGATGTTTTCTTTGAAGAGCAGAATATCCACACGATGAGCTCTGAAGGTGAGTTTTTACTGACAATCCTTGCTTCATATGCACAGGCTGAAAGTTTATCAGCAAGTGAGAACCTTAAATGGCGTATACGAAAGAGCTTTGAAGAAGGAGAGATTTTCTGCATAAGTGACATGTATGGTTACGATAAAAAGGATAAGAAAATGGTTATCAATCCTTCCGAAGCAACTATCGTCAAAGAGATTTTTGACAGAGCCATTGACGGTGAAAGCCTCAACTCAATAGCTAAAGACTTAACAGCTCGTGGCTACACAACAAAGCGAGGTCGAGAATGGAACGCTTACCGCCTTGCTTGTATGCTTCGAAATGAAAAGTATACCGGCGATTCTTTGCTTCAAAAAACCTACATAAATAACCACTTGCAGAAAAAGAAACTGAAAAACACAGGTCAGCTCGCACAATATTATGCAGAGAACACTCACGAGGCAATCATCGACTCTATGACCTTTGAAAAAGCACAGTTAGTGATGGCAGAAAAAGCCAAAGCCTGTGAGAGCTACTCACACCACACAACTACGATGTTTACAAGCTACATCAGGTGTGGCAAGTGTGGAAAAAACTATCGCAGAGGCAAACAAAACAATAAACACTTTTGGAATTGTACGACCTTTCTTTCCAAAGGAAAAGCCTACTGCCAAGAGCCTCGCATACCGGAAGATATCCTTTACAGATTAACCGCCGAGGTTATCGGTATACCGGACTTTTGTGAAGACGATTTGTGCAACAGCGTTATTGATATCGTTGCCTACGACCACACCCTTACCTTCACGCTTCAAAACGGAGTGCGTGTTACCAAGGAATGGAAACACAATTCTCGAAGTAAAAGTTGGACACCCGAAATGAAAGAAAAGGCCCGACAAGCAGCCTTAAAACAAAGGAGTAAATAATGGTTAGAAAAGTAACTGTAATACCACCGACAATAAATCCACAAACAATGATTCCGACTGACGCCCTAATAAAAAGGCGAGTCGCAGGATACGCTCGTGTATCAACTGACTCTGACGAACAGTTCACTTCCTATGAGGCTCAAATTGATTACTACACACAGTATATTAAAAATCGAGCCGACTGGGAGTTCGTAAAGGTTTACACAGACGAAGGTATCTCCGGCACAAACACTAAAAGGCGTGTCGGTTTCAACACTATGATAAAAGACGCCTTGGACGGCAAGATTGACCTTATAGTTACAAAATCCATCTGCCGATTCGCACGAAATACTGTTGATATGCTCTCCACTATTAGAAAGCTAAAAGAACATGGTGTTGAAGTGTTCTTCGAAAAAGAAAACATCTACACTTTTGACAGTAGTGGCGAGGTAATGCTAACAATATTATCCTCGATAGCACAGGAAGAGAGTCGCTCCATTTCCGAGAATGTCACTTGGGGACATCGCAAACGATTTGCTGATGGAAAAATATTACTCCCTTATAAGAGTTTTCTCGGATACAAGAAAGGTGCTGACGACCTGCCAGAGATTGTCCCCGAAGAGGCAGAAATCGTAAAGCGAATATATAAAATGTTCCTTGACGGCATGACACAGGGAGTAATTGCAAAAACGCTCCAAGAAGAAGGGGTGCCGACTCCGGGCGGTAAAACACAATGGCGTTTCAATACCATCGACAGCATTTTATCCAATGAAAAATATAAAGGCGATGCTTTATTACAAAAAAAGTTTACAGTCGACTTTTTAACAAAGAAACAAAAGGTCAATGAGGGTGAAGTTCCACAGTATTATGTTCAGAACAGCCACCCTGCAATTATCGCTCCCGAAGAGTGGGATTTGGTTCAAAGAGAGCTTGCAAGACGAAAGAAGCTCGGCGGAAAATATCGCTGTACCGATAGTCTTTGTTGCCGAATTGTCTGCGGAGACTGCGGTGAGTTTTATGGCTCTAAAACTTGGCACTCCACAAGCAAGTACAAAAGAGTAATATGGCAATGTAACAGCAAGTTCAAAAACGACTGCAAAACACCTACATATTATGCTGATGATATCAAGGACGGTTTCGTTACCGCCATAAATGAAATACTCAAGAACCGAGATGATATCCTTGATAGTTGTCGCCTGATATATGACACTTTAATAGCTCCCCGTGACATCGACAAAGAGTTAGCGGAATTAACACAAGAGCTTGAAATTGTCACAGAGCTGACACAGAAAATCATACAGGAAAACTCCTCTAAAGCTATGAATCAGGGAGAGTTTTGCACCAAATACAATGCTCTTGTTGAACGCTATGAGAAAGCAAAAGAAAAGGCAGAAAGCTTACAGGCCTTAAAGGAAGAACGCCTCCGAAAAGCCGATGAGCTAAGTGCCTTTATGTTTAGAATCCACGAGCTTGATGTTGTTACCGAATTTGATAACCGGCTGTGGCAAAGTGGTATTGATATTGTCACAGCATACCACGATGGACGACTTGTATATAAATTTGTCAGCGGTCACGAGGTAACCATTCAAAAATCGGAGTAACATATATCATAACATCCACCTATTTTTACACATTAAATAACATACCATCTACCGCCGATTGCTCGTCAGTCGGCTTTTTGTTTTTTATAGGCTTGTCCACATGATATATGTCATTAATGTTCATACTGCAATATTTAATTTTCCTTGTATAAATAAGGAACATAGCCTCGGCATAACCCTTTGCTCCGGGAAGCCTGTCCTTGGCTGAACGGACTATTTCCTTGGGACTAACCGCACTCATCTTGTCACGGAACATATCATCGCTGATTTTATCACCGTAAGCTGCGATGAGAATAGATACACCTTTCAACATACTCGCTGTGAGCGACTCCGACTCCCCTTCCCAAGCCATAACAACTAAACGCAGGGTTCTGTCCAGATTATGAAAACCGTACTTTTTGTATATGTACTCAAGAGCAGCAACAGCACCAATGCAACAGTTATCTTTTGCTTTGGTTATTTTCAAGTGATATGACTCAACTATCGCCTTGATGGAGAGTTGCATATCGTTCTCTGCTTCAATGTTGGCATTAAAAACATCAAACGATGACAGCTTCCTTACATGCTTTTGCTGATTTGCAAAGGTATCGGCCTCTTTAATGTATCCCATATCGTCGTAAACCATACACCATACAGGTGTCTCACGAGAACCGGATACTAACGCTACAATTTCGATTGTATGCTGACCGTCAAATACATAGTTGATGCCGTCACGCCTACTTACTTTACAAGGGTTAATTTGGTATAAATCAAAATTATCTGCTGTACGCTGAATGTGGTCTTTAGACAAAGCTCTCTGATAATCTTGGTTTGATACCAAGTCACAGATTCGTATCTGCTCAAAGTGTACATTAGGCACAAATAGACTATACTCAAAATCATCCATTGTTACTATCCTCCATTTCTTTCAAGAAATCACATATAACACCAATCATTGAAACAAGCTCCACCCGTAGCTTTTGCTTGGTTTCAGAATCGGATTCAACCATATTTGCGACCTTCATAACACGGTTAATTGACGACATCCAAGTCGGCACCGTGTATATTAGGCTCTTAAGCTCTGCATTGGGGTCATACTTCGGAACTTCCTTGATAGACTGAAGGCCCATTATCCTTTCACCGGAGTTGTTGCCGTTAGTACGAGGTGCAGGTTTAGCGGTGTCATTGTAGTTACCGCCACCCTTGAGTAGTTTTTCTATTGTCTGCCGGCGAGGAGTTGGCGACAATTTAAGTATGGCTTGTAAGGTTTCTATGGACACCTTTATTTCCTTTTTCATTATCCTCAAGAAAAGCTCCTCCGATACATCCGCTATTGAGCTTAATGTTTCAGCGTGAACACCATACATATAAATAGTGTGTGCTACCACTTCAAACTCTTTAGCTAACCTTTCACGGGTTTTCATTGCCGAATCATCATAACAAAACTGCCCATCGAACTCTTGTGGCTGTTGCTTTGCCAGCTCTTTCTCGACATGAAAACGAGTACCAATCAGATACTTTTTCATCATATCGTTTTCAACGGTCAGCTTGAGGTGCATTTTGCACACCTCTGAAATTGCAATCTCAAGTGATGGGTATCTCTTGGCTTTTATCCTGTACTTTATGTTGTGCTTATTACAGATATCAAAGGCATCAAAATTCATTAAAAGATACCCGTGCCACACAAAAAAATACTGATTAAATCCTCTCTGTAATATCTCTTCTTCCAACACCGCTCGCTCTGCTGAATCCAAAGGTAACTCTAACCGCCTGAATGCCGGTAATATTTTTATATCATTTGCATTCCTGTATTGGCTCATCTGTTTTACTCCTTGTTAATAGTTCCGTGTAATTCAATATTTCAAAAACGACAATGTTTTTATTGGGCATCTTAACACCCTCTAAACGATAAGTGCATCCTAGCTTTATTTCGCTACACACTCTGTTAATTTCTCGCAGTAGCGGCGTGCTTCTAAGCTCAACATAAGCTCGACCTCCACTATCTGGGTATAGTCTATGAGCTCCTGCCTCGTTTTTATCTGTACCCATGATGCCGATAGTTAAATCATCGGGGTTAATTATCAGCACCGCATACTTGGGATTATCAAGAGCCACAAGCGTAGAACCATGGATTCTAATTCTATACCTCTTACAATCTAGCGTTAGTGCCGGCAATCTGTTATTCATAAAAAACTCTCCTTATTCTGTTGTATTGCTGTGATTATCTCTTTTATCTTTAACTCCAAAAACGGTGTAGCCATCGAAGATATTAACCTGCAACAGCTTTTTGTGTTCCTCCACCGGCAGACCGAATTGGTTTCTCCACTCCGCAGGGAAGGTTGGGTTCCTTGATGCTCTTACAGTTCCATCTTTACGGCTAACATGCTGAAACACCTCTGTGGCTTTAAGGTCAAAAATAATGAGATAATCGTCATTACTTCTTATTATTTTTCCTACCATCTTATATCGATACTCCGGGTTCCACCCCATAAGTTCCGATATTTTTGCAAAGAAGATACGACAGGTTATGTAGCGTGGCATTCTCTTACCGTTAGGCTTTGTGTTACACCATAAAAACGAGTCCTTCGCATCTTCTGTGCAGGGCCTTACAGCAAGGATTTTCGATACAGGGTTAACAAGAAACTGTACATAGTCAACCTCCGGTAATCTCCGCAGACAAGCAGCATTCAAATTAACCTTACAGTTGTTAAAGGTGATTCCCGGCTCTCGCATATGAGCAAAGAACTCACTTCTTACAACTTGGTATCCCTCATAAGAAAAATTCTCGTCAAAAATAACCTCGACTTCCTCTTCTTTTTTCGCTTGTGGTTTTGTGTCAAAAATGTCGCTTAATTCAGGCATCGGTTTTTCCCTCCTGTATGGTTGTTATAATCCCTCTTATTTCAGAAGCTACTACAGCTTCATTAGGTACCTTTAAGTCCGGCATCGAAGAATAACTTGCAGTCTGCTGATTTGAACCCCATCTGTTCTCATCGATTCCTTTATCCTGTCGCTCACCGTGTACATAAAAATCATTTCCGAAGGTTTCAGACCAAGCCTCCGGCATAGCAAGAATTGAGTTACCTCTGCGAGGTATAACGGGGTGTACTTCTTCCTCACCACAATCCTCATCAATGGCTGCGTGAGGCACGAATATCTCGGATTCAGATAAATCAAATAAGATGATTGCTTTGTTACCCTGCTCTTTCTTTACTCCTTGGAAACGATATCTAAAGTCCGGATTCCAACCGAACATCTCAAACAGAGTGCCACAAAAGCCGGTGGCTCTAATGCTTCTAGGTCGTGGGCTTCCGTCTGCTCTGTACTTTATCCATTTAAGGGCATTTTTCTCTGACGATGCACATCCCATAATAAATAGGAGTTTCTTTTCCGGGTGTACATACATCTCTATGTAAGAGCTGTGCGGTATACGCTTCACACAAGCCGAGCTAAAGCTGACATAGTTGTTAGCAAAGTTTATCTGCATCTTATCGTTGCTCTCAAAGAACTGTGACCTTGCTATTTCAAAACCTCTTAAATCAAAATCCCCGGACTCTGCCTCAACTGTATATTCCTCTGCTGTTTCAGGCACCTCACCCTTTTTGTAAACAGTAGCAGATGCCGAGTAGTAGTCCTCCGGCTTGAAGGCAGCCCAATGAATATTCACTCGCACAAATCCCTTAAATGGTCCTTTTTCAATAACCTTAAGCTCTGGCAATGCACCTACACCTTTCGAGCTATTGCTCAACATATGCTGCACCGCTATAAAGTCATCACGGGTAACAATCGGCTCGTGATGGTCTTTCCAACGATACTGCGTTCTTTCACCCTTGTTTTTACGAGCTTGATGTGTTTTATAGCTTGGTGTGAATGTCTTGCTTGTAAGCACATCACCGCAGTAACGCTCGTTTCGAAGTATGTTGAGAACCGAGGATGATGTCCATGTGGTATTGTCCTTTTTAGTCCTTCGTTGTAACTCCGTCAGCTTATCTGCGATTTGCTTGAGCGTGAACCCATATATATACATAAAAAATATTAGCCTAACAGTTAAAGCCTCGTCCTCGTTGATGATCAGATTACCGTCTGCATCGTGGTCATATCCAAGCAGAACAGGAGTAAGCAAAATGCCGTGGCTGAATCGCATCTCAATAGAGGCATTCATTATGTTGCTCTTTATATGGGACTCTTCCTGTGCCATTGAAGCGGTGAAGTTGAGTGCCATCTCACTCTTTGTGTCGAGAGTGAAAATGTGCTCCGTTTCAAAGAAAACACCTACCGGATTTGGAAGTGCTGCAAGCTCGTCCACAATGGTTACACAGTCAACTACATTTCTCGCAAATCGAGAAACGCTCTTTGTAATAATCATGTCAATCTTACCGGCTTTGCAGTCCCTTATCATCTGGTTAAAAGCATCACGGTGATTTAACGATGTGCCGGATATACCCTCGTCTGCGAATATATCAACAAGCACCCAATTTGGGTTTCTATTAACCATGTCTTCATAGTAGTTTTTTTGTAGCTCGTATGATGAGGTCTGCTGTAGGTTATCAGTTGAGACTCGTACATAAACAGCAACTCTTCGGTGAACATCGTCATAAAAGTCGTATGTCTTACTTGCAGGTATTACCTCCACATCGTCAACATCCAAGCCTTTATACCGCTGTATGATTTTTGCTTTTTGTTCGTCCCTTGTTAGTGCTCTTTTTTCTGATTCGCTCATAGTATCCTCCAGTCATGTATCCTTTACGAATTGTTGTTCACCGGGGGCAGGTATCACTTCAAATATATCGTTGAAGGTACATCCAAGTGCGGTACAAATTCTGACAAGAACATCACTTGATACTGCGACTCCGTCTTTGCCCATCTTTGTGATAGTAGAGATTGCAACACCTGCTTTCTCGGCAAGTTCTTTCTTTTTCATTTCACGGTCAATTAGTAATTTGAATAGTTTTTTGTAGCTCGCTATCACACATACCGCCCCTAATATACAATAATGCAAAATTATAATAATGTAAGCAAATAGCCAAATCCATAAACCACAAGTCAAGTAGTTGACCGGTGGTTATTATTTTCAAAATTATTTTGGAAAAGGACTTTACTTACCGGCGATGTAGAGTTAATATCCTGACCACAAAGGAGTGACTATAATGGAACCTACAATCGACTACCGCCGACTTGGTAAAAGAATAGGCGACCTCAGACGAGACAGAAAACTATCACAATCACAGCTCGCTGAATTAGCAAACCTCACCGACTCGTACATCAGCTACATTGAAACAGGCAGAAAGAAAGCAAGCCTTGAATCACTAGTTAAAATAGCCGGTGCTCTTGGTGTAACCCTTGACCGCATACTGCTCGGCAATCAACAAAACGACCTAAAAGATTATCTGTCGGAGTTGGAGTTACTGATGAAGGATTGCTCCCCATATGAGAAGGCAATCATCTACGATATGGTTAAGTCCATCAAAAACAGCCTTATAAAAAATAAGGGCCTGATTTTTCAATCAGACCAAGAATACTAAATTGAATTGTGTGCCAACTTTGAAATCCCTCCTCGCTTTCACGAGTTGGCCAAGAAAATTAAGTGCCTACTTTCAAAAAGGGCACCCCTAAACTAAAAAGGGCAGGGTTGCCTCAGAAAAAAGGGCACCCCTAAACCCCCAAAAGGGCAGGTCTGTTTCAGAAAAAGGGCAGGGTCGCTCCAAAAAAAAGGGCAAGGTTTAGAGGGGGTGCCCTTTTTGTATCAAAACCCTACACCTTTGCCAAATAAGAAGTACTGTATTGATACAAATACAGTACTTTTTTCTTTTTTAAAGCCATTTTCCCCTTATTTTTACGGGAGATTTTGCCTAAATATTTGTAATTCTTCATCAGCTCGATAAAAGTACAAAGTGATTATTATTCTTTTATCGCATTATAATCAGAAAAATTTATATAAAAATCAGCTAAAACACCCACACAAACCGCAACGATACCCCATAAACCACAACGATAGCCCCAATAACCGCAGCGATTACCCTAACAACCGCAACGTTAGCCACAATAACCGCAACGATAGCTTCCATAAACCACAACGATAGCTGTATCTGTATATCAAATGAAAACCATCAAGAATCTATAATCACAGAGTATCTATAGATTTTTTCAATTTTTATGATATAATCATCATAGTAGGTGATGGTATGATTAGTATTATCGATTTTTTTATAAACTTATTAAGTACATTTATTACCCCAATAAGCAACTTGTTCAAAAAGTTAACCATAAAAATAGACGATGTAGATTGTCATTTAAGCAAACCTCCTATTCCTGATGGAGAGGGCGGTTTTTTCTATGGATCATATGCTTATTTTACGCTTTCTTATATCAATAGAAAAGATAAACACGTCATTATCGAAAATATACACTGCGTAGCTACACAAAATGATGTTATTTTGCAAGATAATATAGCTTGCAAAGACAAGAATTCTAAAAAGCTGATAGCTAAACGTCCTGTATATGACCATATATTTACACTAGATATTACCCCGCAGAGTAGTGGCAAGTATGAGATTGTACTTAACTCTTCAAGTGATTTAAGTAAATGTGATAAACTTACTTTCTGTTATTCTAAAGGTATCCGAAAAAGCAAAATAGTTATATGGCAAAAATAATAGCTGTCATTCATTTTATCATTACAGTTATCTTATTTTACACTATTACCGGTAGATCTATTAACAAGGAGTTGAGCAAACTATGCAGAAAACAAAAGATAAAAACTATGTAGCAGATAACGCTCAACTTATGGCTGAGTGGGATTGGGAGAAGAATACCGCATTAGGATTTGATCCTCAACTATTAACCGAAGGATCTCATAAAAAAGTATGGTGGATTTGCGAAAAAGGACATTCATACGAGGCACAAACTGTATATAGAGTTGCGGGTAGTGGCTGTCCCTATTGTGCTGGTAAAAAAGTACTAAAAGGATATAATGATCTTGAAACATTTTACCCTAAAATTGCAACCGAATGGGATTATTTAAAAAATGGCGACCTCTCTCCTGTAGCAGTTACATTTGCTAGCAACAAAAAGGTCTGGTGGAAGTGCCCAAAATGTGGCGGTGAATATGAAGCAAGCGTTGTAAATCGCACACTAAGAGGTTCTTCATGTCCTTATTGTGCAGGACAAAAGGTTCTTGCTGGATATAACGATTTGCAATCACAATCTCCCGATTTAGCTGCTGAATGGAGCCCAAAGAACACTCTAAAACCAACCGAGGTCACAACACATTCAAACAAAAAGGTTTATTGGGTTTGCCCTCTTGGTCATGATGATTATTTAATGTCCGTTAAGCAACGCAGTAATAGGCAGGGATGCCCTATATGTGCCAAACAAAGCCAAACATCTTTTCCTGAACAAGCAATTTTATTCTATTTAAAACAAGTGTTTGCAGATGCTGTAAATAGATATATTTTTGAGGGTCGGGAGATCGACATATTTATTCCATCCAAAAACACCGGTATCGAATATAATGGATACTTTGCTCATAAGGGTAAAGCTGAAAAAGACATCGCTAAAAAAGAGTATTTTAAATCTGCTGGTATTACTCTCTTTACTATAAAAGAATATAAATATCCCGAAGAAAAGGAAAACGCAGATTTCTATATTCATGAAAGAACTACTTTTAATGACTTGACAAGCCTTATAAGAGAGGTTATTAAAACAATTGGCATAGAACAACCAATCGATATTGACTGTTCAAGAGATGCTATCACCATAAAAAACCAATACGTAACCTTACGAAAAGAAAACAGCATAGCTGCTGTAAGACCTGATTTGGTTAGCAGATGGGATTATGAAAAAAACGGATCTATAACACCAGAAATGGTCACGCTTGGCACAGGTCAACAATTTTATTGGAAATGTAAAATATGCAATAGATCCTATTTAGCATTACCAAGTAAAATTGCAGAAGGAAGTGTCTGTAACAAGCATCGCAACCTTTTAAAAAAACAAGGAAATGATTTAGTATCAAAGCATCCTGAATTGCTAAAATATTGGGACTATGAAAAAGACGATGTAGATGCATCTGAAATATACGGCGGTGGTGAAAGAGTAGTATACTGGATTTGTGAAAAAGGACACAGCTACACAAAATCTATATTAAAGCATATACGAGGCGAAGGCTGTCCTATTTGTGCCGGCAAAAAAGTTTTAGCAGGCTTTAACGATCTGGCAACTATTTCTCCCGATGTAGCAAGAACATGGAATTACACAAAAAACGGAGACGTATTACCTACTCATATTACCGCTCATAGTAATAAAAAGTTTTGGTGGGTATGCGAACACGGACATGAGTGGGAAGCAAAAGTTTGCAACCGAGTAAATGGAAGAGGTTGTCCAGAGTGTTATAAAATTCAAAAAGGACAACGACAAATAAATATGTACTATGCTGACACTTTGGTTTATATAGCAACTTTTGATAGTGTCAAATCCGTTTGTGAATTTCTAGGTTTAGATTACAAAAAAACGAACAGTACGATCTCAAGGGTTTGTAGAAGACAACAGAAAACACTTATGTGTAAATACATTTTGCGAAATGCTAACGACGATGAATTTAATATTAAAAAATAGCGTCGCTAAACTATAAACGCTGTAAAAAAGGGCAGCCCCACCTAAAAAGGGCAGGGTTGCCTCAGAAAAAAGGGCACCCCTAACCCAAAAAGGGCAGGGTTGTTCAGAAAAAAGGGCAGGTCTGTTTCAGAAAAAGGGCAGGGTTTAGAGGTGGTGCCCTTTTTGTATTAAAACCATACACCTTTGCCAAATAAGGAGTAGAGTATTGATACAATACTTTACTCCTTTATTTTTCGCATAACAAAGCCGTTTTCGAGCATTTTTATAAAATAACAATCCCTGTAAAAAGAGTATTTTAAGCTCTGATTACAGGGATTTTTTCTTTTTTACCTAAAACCTATCGTTGTGGTTTATGGAGAGTTATCGTTGCGGTTATCGGGGTTATCGTTGTGGTTTTTGAGTAACCGTTGCGGTTTGTGGGTAATCGTTGTGGCTTTTGGATAACCGTTGCGATTTTAGTCACTAATCGTTTGTACTATTATAAATAAGCCTGACAGCAATTATTATTTTATTGAATTCCTCATTGTATTGCATTATAATGATGTAAATACACAGGGTAAAAATCCTAATGACTAACAGCTATATAAACTAAAAATAACGAGGACATGATCATGAAAAAATTAATATCTTTGCTACTGATATCACTTTTTGTTGTTCCTATTTTCGTAGGATGCTCAGTTGATGATAAACAGTTAGCTGATACAAGTCCGTATAATTTTTCAAATTATGAAAACCTTGATGATATTTCAGATATACAAGAGGTATCATTAAGTAGGCAATTAAGAAAAGTTTGCGTTTCTTATAAATTCACTTATCTTTCGGATGGCTATCAAGTCAAAGCATATATATCAATACCGTTAGATTGTATCGAAAGTTCTACACCATTCAAATGTATTGTTTATAATCGTGGAGGAAATAGTAGAATCGGATATCTCGGGGATGAAGATACCGCAAAAATATGTTCAGCAACAAACCGCATAGTTATCGCTTCTCAATATAGAGGAGCCGACGGTGGAACCGGCACTGACCAATTTGGCGGCGCTGATTTAAACGATGTAATAAAGCTAATTAATTTATGTGATAAGACATTTGAGTTTGTTGATATGTCCGACTTATGTGTTGCCGGTGTTTCTCGAGGCGGTATGATGTCTTATATGACAGCAAGACAAGATGAACGAGTAAAAGGCATAATTGCAATATCTGCTGTAAGCGATTTATTCCAAGCTTACGACGATAGAGATGATATGAAAACAATTCTTAATAACTATATTGGCGGGTCACCCGATGATCTTCCTGACGAATATGAGAAACGTTCGGCTATTTGTTGGGCTAATGAGTTACAAGTTCCTGTATTGATTATACACAGCAAGCAAGACAAACAGGTTTCTTTTTCGCAAGCAGAGGGTCTGTATAACAAGATAAAATCGACTAACCCCAACTGTACTTTGATAACTTATGACGACAACACTCATGGTTTACATGCAAAAGACAGTGAAGAAATATCCAGTTGGATAGATAGTACATTTAATAATTAAAACTGTCAAAACGAGAAAAGGACACATTTTTATGGCACTTGGATTAAGACGAGGTATAGTTAAGTTATTGCCTTATCAAGAACAATGGGATAAAACCGCTAAAGATACCATTCTAATACTGAAAGCACTGTTAGGCAGTGTGGCTATCGATATTCAACACATCGGCAGTACCGCTATTAATGGCATATATTCAAAACCCATTATTGATATTGCAGTAGGTGTTAATAATTTAGACAGTATTAACCCATACATAGAATTGTTAGAACAAAATGGCATTATGTTTCGAAACGAAGATGTGCCTGGGCAATTGTTGTTTGTGATAGGTGACGATAAAAGTGACATAAGAACTCATCATATTCATATCGTCATCTGGAACAGTACCGCATGGCACAACTATATTAACTTTCGAGACTATTTGAACGCTTTTCCAGAACAAGCAAAAGCGTATGAAAAACTGAAGATAAAACTTGCTTCAAATTTTGCCGATGATAGACAAAGTTATACAGCCGGCAAGCAAGAACTAATAGATACCATACTTAAACAAGCACAGTCATGGCGTGACGAAAAATTAATAAGCTAGAAAGCAAAATTTCAACATAAACAAAGAGGGACTAATATGAAAGTAATCATCGGTGCAGGTAATACAACCTTTGACGGTTGGATAATCACACAGGAAACAGAACTTAATTTGCTTAACAGAGCTGACTTTGAGCGTATGTTCAAAACAGAAAAACCGACAGCTTTTCTCGCTGAACATGTTTGGGAACATATGACATTAGAAGACGGAATCATTGCGGCTCAAAACTGTTTTGATTTTCTAAACGACGGTGGTTATATCCGTGTAGCCGTACCGGATAAAAATTTTCGTAATGAATGGTATCAGAATATGGTTAAAGTCGGCGGAAATGGAGATCCAAATCATCCTGCCTTTACCCATAAAATCGTTTATGATTATAAACAGCTTAGTATGGTTTTTGAAAGAGCTGGATTCGAGGTAGAACTCCTTGAATACTGCGACGAAGACGGACACTTTCACTACAAGTACTGGAACGAAGCTGACGGCAAGATAGGCCGATCATTACGATTTGATACAAGAAACTCACTTGACAAACTCGGTATGGTATCGATTATTATTGACGCTAAAAAAGTCGGCACAATAAAATATAATATAAAATAATTGCAAAAGGGCACCCCTAACCAAAAAAGGGCAGGCTTGTTTCAGAAAAAGGGCACCCCTGTTTCAAAAAAGGGCAGGGTAAATGAGGGGGTGCCCTTTTTGTATCAAAACCATACACCTTTGCCATAAAAAGAGTACTGTATT
>JAZSFG010000026.1:0-10460 GCA_045532065.1 Ruminococcus sp.
AGTGAGAGTAAGTCGTACTCCTGAGATGTAAAGCCGTAGTACGAATCCACAGCAATCGTATAACCTTCAAAAAGCAGATTTTCGCTTAAAATATTAGTGATATGAGTGAGAGAATCAAGTGGGTCAATGTAGCTTTTTTCGATAATTGCGTTGTACGCATCGTAAAGCAGAGCGGTTTCGTACAGCTTCTTTGACAAAGTCTCATCCGTCACCTTTTTTGATGTATCAAAAAGCATTTCACTAGTAATCGAACACTTTTTATATTCTTTTATAGAATTAAGCATAAGCTGTGACAAATCTGTCTGTGATGCTCTTTTCTGAAAAAGGTCAAGGTTATCGCTTACCTGTTCGATAGCCAAACTCATCACAACATTACGGATACCTTCGTCTGCAAAGGACATAAAGCGGTTACCTGTCTGCTCGAAAACATAGTCACACAGACGCGAAAAACCGAAGACCTTAATATTACGACAAACTTTCGGACCTAAGTGCTTTAAAAAAGCTTTTTCTGTTTCAAAAGACAGCTGGTCAGGCACGATAAACATAAGCTTATCGTTACCATTACGAGCTAAATCACACATTTTCTCATACAGATATTCAGTTTTTCCGACACCGCTGGTGCCCAGTAATAAATGAAGCATAATTTTCTCCGTATTGTTTTTTCTATAATATATCAAGTTTTATGTCCTATAAACGGTACTCAGTTAAAAAACGAACTGATTTTCTCATAATATTCAACGATTTTGAATTTGTACTCAACATCGTCTTGTGTAATCACTTTGAACTCATCATCTGATAAATCTTCCTGCATACTGATTTTTGACGACGCTCCGACACAAAGCGTCGGGTACATAACACACCACCAGTTTTCACCCTTTGCTTCTCCTATTTTAATCTGCACAGCGCAATAAACACCTGCAGGCATAGTAAAGTCATCGTAGTAGCGTGTATCAAAAAAAGTTTCAGCAAGACATACATCGACATCGTAGTCGTAGCCTTTATCATACACAGCTTGCTGCGCTGTGTTCTTAATCAAAGCTAAGTTCTCAAGAGTTACCTCTTCTGCCCTACTCTTACTACTTACATCGCTATAAAGTGAAGAACAACCAGAAAGCACTTTATCGCGTACATAGAGTTTCAATTTCTGGTCAGATTCACTATTCGAATTTGCGATAATATGTAGTCGCAAAACGTCATTATTAAGCTGTTTACAAGTACTCTGAAACGGAACGGTGCTGAGTAAAGCTATAATAACAAAGGTCGCAACAAGCGACTTCATAAACAATTTCATATAAAAAAACCTGCCTTTCAAGATAACTTGAGTATAGGCAAGTTTTTATTTACTTATACAATTTTACAACCGTGTTTAATCGGAGCGCAGACGTAGAGTTTGTCGAAATTATCGCTCATTTTCTCTTTACACTTCAACGCTTTTTTCTCTTCGAGAAAAATACCGAACACAGCAGAGCCTGAGCCACTCATACACGCACCTAAGGCTTTGTTCTTCACCATAGTTTTCTTAATATCTTGAATTTCAGGAATCCGCATAACAGCCTCAAACTCGTTATACAAGCATTCGCAGACTCCTCTTATACTGCGTCTGAAAATATGCTTTACGAGTTCGTCGGTTACTAAAAAGCCTTTGGACGGCTTGCTGTCGGCTTTAGCGTAGGCCTCTGCTGTAGACACAGAAACGTCAGGCTTACAGATAAGCACAGAGCATTTTGTCAATGACGCAATCTTCTCAAGTGTTGTGCCGATACCAGAAGCGAGCTGAGTACCGCCAACAATGCAGAAAGGCACGTCCGCACCTACTGTAGAGCCGATTTCGCACATCTGCTTATCGGTTAGCTTAGTATCGAAAATGCGGTTAAGCGCAAGGATAACCGCAGCAGCGTCTGTGCTACCACCAGCAAGACCAGCTTGGGACGGAATATTCTTCTGAATATCAACCGAAATTTTCTTCGGTGTTAATTCGCAGTGTTTAAAAAAAGCTTTTGCTGCTTTGCACACGATGTTGCTGTCATCTGTAGGGATTCCCTCAACATCGCAAGTAACCGCTACTAAAGCTTCCTGTGACTCATTAACTTCATCGCTGACGGTAACAGTGTCGTACAAGGACACAGCCTGCATTACCATAGCGACATCGTGGTAGCCGTCGTCACGTTTTCCTTTTATATCAAGCGAAAGATTGATTTTCGCAGGTGCTAAAACTTTAAGTTGCATATTAAAGCTCCTTTAAAAACTCCTCAATAAGAGTAAGTGCCTTCTTCAAGTGCTTAAGTGAATATGAGTACGAAAGACGAACATAACCCTCACCACACTCACCGAAAGCAGAACCAGGTACTAAAGCTACGTGCTTTGCGTGTAAAAGCTTTGTACAGAATTCTTCAGATGTAAGACCTGTTGACTTAATGCACGGGAAGCAGTAGAAAGCACCCTCAGGCTCGAAACAAGTAAGTCCCATTTTATTAAGACTACCGACAACGAGTCGACGTCTCATATCATACTGGTCACGCATATATGCGATATCGTCATCACCATTTTTGAGTGCTTCTATAGCTGCATACTGTGCTGTTGTCGGAGCTGACATAATACAATACTGATGAAGTTTTGTCATCATTTCGACTATTTCCTTCGGCCCACAAGCAAAGCCGAGTCTCCAACCTGTCATTGCGTAACTTTTAGAAAAACCGTTGATAACGATTGTGCGCTCTTTCATACCATCAATAGATGCAAAAGAGATGTGACTTTTACCGCCGTAAGTAAGCTCGGAGTAAATCTCGTCAGAAATCACCATAAGGTCGTGCTCTTCAACGACTTTTGCGATTTCTTCGAGGTCACCTTTTTCCATAATAGCACCTGTCGGGTTGTTAGGGAAAGGTAGTATGAGTAGTTTAGTTCTATCTGTGATTTTATCCCTTATATCATCAACTGTCAGACGGAAGTTGTTCTCCATCTTTGTTTCGATAATAACAGGAGTAGCCTGAGCCATAATTGTGAGTGGCTCATAGCACACGAAAGACGGCTGAGGAATAAGCACCTCGTCGCCTTTACCTACTAAACAGCGAATAGCAATATCAATAGCTTCAGAGCCACCGACAGTAACTACTACTTCGTTATCAGCGCTGTATGTAAGGTTGCATTTACGCTTCATATAGTTAGAAATCTCTTCTCTAAGCTGTGCAAAACCGCGGTTTGGAGTATACCATGTTCTACCCATCTCGAGCGAGTCGATACCTGCTTTTCTGATGTGCCACGGAGTTTTGAAATCCGGCTCACCGATAGAAAGCGAGATAACGTTGTCCATTTCGTTGACAATATCAAAGAACTTACGGATACCCGACGGCTTTACGTTCTTGATAGAGTCATTTATCTTACTGCTGTAATCCATCAGAGTATCATTTCCCTTCTGTCTGTCGGCTCTTCAACATCAACAAGCGCAACAGAACCTTCTTTGTATCTCTTAAGTATAAAGTGTGTGGCTGTAGAAACAATACCTTCTAAGGCTGAAAGTTTCTTCGCAACAAACGCAGATACATCCTGAATAGTCTCACCCTTAACAACGAGCGCAAGGTCGTATGCACCAGCCATAAGATATACTGATGAAACTTCATCAAACATCATAACCTTCTCAGCGATTTCGTCAAAGCCTTTCTCCTTTTGTGGAGTAACCTTGAGCTCGATAATAGCCATTACACCTGCGTCAGGAACATTGTCCCAGTTAACCATAGCCTGATAACCTCTGATTACTCCAGAGTCCTCGTACTCTTTAATCTGAGCTTTGATATAATCTTCAGGCTCGTTGAGCATAAGCGCAAGCTGAGCGGTTGTGTAAGAAGAGTTTTCGCTTAATATCTTCAATAATTTATCCATAATGTACCTCCGTTAAGTTGCTTGTAAAGCGCTTGTATCCATAACACACGCTGTGTCAAAGAACACAGCACACGCAATACAGCTAAGAATATATTTATTATCATAAACATTCAACTCGAGTGCATCAGCACGAGTAGAAAACCGTCGCGACACAACACCCACAACAGAATTATCAATATTCATAATGTCGTAGGATTTGTCAAAAACGTTTCCTCTGATATGAAAACCTGCTCCGCGAAAAGTTACTGAGACTTTATCGCGTGAACATTTCATAGCGATATAAAAATTATCACTACTCGTTGTAACATAGCAAGTGCGAAAATTCCCAAGAAGAGTTTCACGCATTTTTGCGATGTATTTATCTTCTTGCATAACGTATATCTTCTCGACGTGTGATTTGTAAGAGCCATAAATCTTGTACAAAATCTCGCCAGACTCACTGTAGACAATATATCTCGAATTTTCATCCGATTTGTCGCGTTTAAGATAAACTTTCACTAATATCACCCTTGCTATTATTAACAAAAGAGAGATTATAATTCATTTATACGGTCAAGCCACATTCTGACCTGCACATCACTAGGCATCTTAAAATCGCCCCTCGGAGAAAGGCTGACAGAGCCAACCTTCGGGCCGTCAGGTAAGCATGAACGCTTGAACTGTTGAGTGAAGAATCTGAAGAAGAACTTCTGCATCCACTTCTTAATAGTGTATCTGTCGTAGTCTCCCTCAAAAGTCTTAAGAGCCATATAGAAAATCTTCTCAGGTGAGAAGCCAAAGCGCACAAAGTAGAAAAGAAAGAAATCGTGAAGCTGGTACGGACCAACTACGTCTTCAGTAATCTGTGAAATCTCGCCGTTACCGCTCGGTGGTAGAAGCTCCGGTGATACAGGAGTATTCAGAATATCGTGGATAACATCCTGTGTTTGCTTATTGACAAGCGATGTTTCATAGCTGACGAGGTATCGAACCATAGTTTTCGGAACAGATGCGTTTACTGCGTACATCGACATATGGTCGCCGTTGTAGGTAGCCCAACCGAGTGCAAGCTCAGACAAATCACCTGTACCGACTACTAGAGCGTTCAATTTATTCGCGATATCCATAAGGACCATAGTACGCTGGCGCGCCTGTGCATTTTCGTAGGTTGTATCAAGAGTGTTTTCGTCCTGACCTATATCTGCAAAATGCTGTTTAACAGCTTTTGTGATATCAACCTGTGTAAAATCAGCGCCGTAACAAAGAGAGAGCTTTTCTGCGTTGCTCTTTGTGCGTTTAGTAGTACCGAAGCACGGCATAGATACTGCGTGAAGATTCTTATGTTCAAGGCCTAAGATATCAAGAGCTTTGACGCTGACGATAAGAGCAAGAGTACTGTCAAGACCGCCCGAAACACCAAGAACAAGGTGTTCGATTTTAGCGCTCTGCATACGAGTCGCAAGACCGATTGACTGCATTGTAAGAATATCCTCACATCTTGCGCGAATATCCTGTGCCTCACTAGGAATGAACGGATATTTTCTGAATTTTCTGTTGAGCTTCGTCTGTCTTACGACAACATCAAAATGTACACGGTACATCTCTTCTTTATTATCAGAAATAAAAAGGTTGTTCTTCCTGCGTTCGTGGACAAGTCGCTCAACGTCGATATCAGCGTAAGTGATACCTTCAGAGAACTTAACACTTTCATTAAGAATCTTTCCGTTTTCGGCGATAAGATTGTGTGCAGAATAAACCGAGTCGGTTGTACTCTCCCCAGGACCTGCTGATGCGTAAAGGTAAGCGCAAGAGAGCTTTGAGGAAGTTAATTTAACTAAATCACGACGATAGTCAGAACGACCTGCATACTCACCGCTCGCTGAAAGGTTAGCGATTACTGTAGCTGAGCCGTTAAGCGCTAAATCGGCTGAAGGAGAAAGTGGAGCCATTAGGTCATTAGAAATCTCAACACCGAGAGTAAAATCTTTAATCTGATTACAACAGAAAACCTGTTTTGCAGACAAAAGCACCTGCTGGTCAGCGTAAGTAATTGTTTTATTAACATTCTTACCCGATGTAAAATATCGGGTTTCACAGTATTCATTAAAATTCGGCAGATGGATTTTCGGCACTGCTCCTAAAATCTCGCCTTTATAAATAACAAGTGCACAATTATACAGCGCGCTGTCTACAGCAATCGGAACACCGATAACTGCAATTATATTCAAAAGTTTTGTTTTCGACAAAACAGACTTAACCATCTCTTCAGCCTTCTTTATAAGAAACGGCTGTAAAAACAAATCTCCACAGGTATATCCCGTAACACAAAGTTCAGGAAAAACAATCAGAGAAGCTGTCTGCTGAGCGGCATAAGTAATCTGAGAGACAATCTGCTCGCTGTTAAAAACACAATCTGCTACCTTAACAGTAGGGGTAGCACAAGCAGTCTTTATAAATCCGTAGTTCATAATCTCCCTCCAAAATAAAAATAACCATAACATATAGTTATGGTTATTATAACCGATATTCAAGTTTTTTACAAGTATTTAGGCCGAATTTACAAGCTAAATACGTTATTAAAGCATTTTTCTTCTGAACTTTTTATTAAACAGATAAATTCCTTCCTGATAATCAGGCTCGTACTTGCATAAGAAACAACTCACATAGCCCATAATCAGCCAAAAAAACAGTACCGTAAACGATACATCATAGAGTAATGTTTTTTCCACAAAAGAATAAACAAGATACGCACAAAGAAAAGAATACATACACGGAAGTATGCTTTCTTTTAAGTTTTTATCCTTAAAAACGTGAACAGTAATATGCTTTGCAAAACGCAGACCGAAAATCGAAAACAGCGTGAATCCTACAATACCGGAGCAAACAAGGATTGTCGCGTAGCCGTTATGAAAATCAGTAACAAACCACGAGAGAGCATCACCGTAAATGTCAGAAAAATGTATTCCGTTATCAAACTTATTTTCTCCGTAATCGTAAACGTTACCTTTGCCGATACCAAACAGCGGGAAGTCAGAAAATAAAGAAGCTGCCTGTCGCCAGAGTTTAAATCTACCGCTGTCTAAATTCTTATTGATATGACCAAAAGTGATGCGCTCTGTAGCAGAGAAAATATCGTCTTCACCTTCAATATCTGATGACTGCGACATAACGTCGGCTTTTTCCAAAACTTCGGTAAAACCTGCTTGTGTGAAATAACGCACAACAAACGCAGTTCCGATAACAAACGTACCGACAAGCGCTAAAGACAGGACTTTTATAAAAACCTGCTTCTTCGAGAACTTCTTTTCAGCTCCGAACATCTTGTACAGCACAAAAGTGATAACGTAGAAAATAAACAGTACGATAGCGCCGTTGGAGTCACACAGAAACAGTGATGTACCGTTAATAGCGATTCCGGCACCAAGCCAGATTCGAGAAACTCTCTCCTCTCCTGATAACTCGATAAAGTTTGTTTTCGACAACATATGAACACACACAAGCGCAACCACAGACACAAAGCCTAAGGTGTTCGGATTAGAGTAGATACCCGTAAATCTGTTCTCGTAAACAATAAATTTAATAGACATAACCTCGAAGCTGATACCTGCCATAAGACACGCAAGGCCGAGGATACCGACAATAGTAGTGGTATAAACAATGAAACGACAAACAGAGTACAGCTCGCGTCTGAAATTGAGGTGTTTTTCCGTATGCAGTGCGTAGAAAACAAAGAAACAAATCGCTACGTGTAGCTGAATAATCAGGTTATAAAAGAAGTTGTCTTTAATATGTATCACTGCTGTGACAGTCGAGAAAAACAAAAATGCTAAAAGCCACAAGCCAAAGCGTGTTTTAGAGAAAACACGGCGCTTGTGCTCATTATAAAACAGCAGGAAAACGCCCCATAAAAATAACAAAATCAGGCCTACATAAGCAGGAACCTGGATAAAAGAAACATTGCAAAAAAACAGACAGATTATGTAACACTTGCGAAAAAGCGAAGTATCTGTCAGTATTGTTCTCAGCTTATCCATTTGGTTCACCCCTTTAAGCGACCTGATTAGTAATTTCGGATTATTAGAAAATAACCTGTTTTACTGTTTTGAACATAAGGTAAATATCACGTTTAAATCCGAATCTTTCGATATATTTTAAGTTGTATCTCATTTTTTGCGGTAAAATCTCGTTGATGTAAATATCATCAATCTGAGACGGATCAGCTACCTCACCGATGATTCTGTCTTCGTCCTTATACTTAATGCTCGCAAAAGATGTAACTCCTGCCGGCATAAGAAGTGTCGCATACATCACAGGTGTGTATCTATCGACGTACTTAGTAACCTCAGGACGAGTGCCTACTATACTCATTTTACCAGACAAAACGTGGAAAATCTGTGGCAATTCGTCAAAACGGATTTTCCGAAGAAGGTGTCCGACTTTAGTAATTCTGTCATCATTTTCGGTAGTAAGTAAGCCTTCTTTATCTGCTCCGACCTTCATCGTACGGAACTTCAAAATCATAAATTTCTTACCATAAGTTGTGACTCTCTCCTGTCTGTAAAAAACAGGTCCTTTAGAAGAAAACTTAACGAGCAAAGCGATAACAAGCATCGGAAACGCTAAAAACACAATCATAATAAGCGCAAGCACTATATCAGAAATGCGCTTGATAACAAGGCTCTTACGCTTTTTATTAAGAATGTCGTAGTAGCGTTTCACTTCGTCGTTTCTGAATTCTTCAGGGAGTTTATCAAAAGGTTTTAAAATCATCTTAACCTCACTAAACATATAGAAAATTCAAAATTTAAGATATTATACACCTAACGCAGTATTTTTTCAATACTTACGATAATTTTGAGGAATATCACGAAATTTGACTATATGATTACATTTTTGTCAGAATATTGTGGGTGTATTTTCTTGACTAATAGCGATTAAAAAGGTAAAATTACTATATACTAAAAAGGAGTGAAAATACTATGGCTAACGATTTTCAAGCAGATTTAATCACCCTGATTGATGACGAAAATGTAGAGCATACTTTTGAGATTCTCGACACTTACGAGGACGAGAGAGGACTTTTCTATGCCCTCTACCCTGTGTTTGATGCTGACAATCCTCTTCCTGAGGAGTACTACATTATGGAAGTATTCGAAGAAGACGGCGAAGAACAGCTCGCAGAGGTTGAAGACGATGACCTCATCGATGAATTAGCTAAGATTTTCGAAGACAGATTCGAAAGACTCTTCTCTGACGAAGAAGAATAATCCTGCATTTTTCCTGCCTGATTCGCGAATCAGCAAAAATAACCCTACAACTTTTAAATTGGGAGTTTGACTCCACAAGTGGTGTGCAGACCTCCCCGTACGGGACGAAGGGAGCCTGAAGCTTGTGGGAAGACACCCACCTGTCATTTATGTGGGCAGGTTATGTTAAGCTGATACGGTCAGGCGGGATTCCTATTATGCTAAATTTAGACTAACACTTGGAGTTTGCTATGAAAATATCTGTTTTAGGATGCGGACGCTGGGGTAGCTGTATCGCGTGGTATTTAGACAAAATCGGCCACGACGTTATCTCATGCGGTTTAGAAAACGCACCTGAGCTTATACAGCTTAAAGCTACACATAAAAACGATTACCTTACATACCCTGAGTCTATCGAAGTAACTTCAGACCTTGAGCACGCTGTTGACCACGCTGAAGTTATTGTTATCTCGATTTCTTCTCAATATTTGCGTTCATATATGGGCGATATTGCAAAATATCCGCTTAAGGGCAAGACTATTGTTCTGTGTATGAAAGGCGTAGAAGTCGATACTGGATGCCGACTCACTGAGGTTGTTAATGATTTTGTTGACAGAGACGAGACACCTGTTGCTGTGTGGGTTGGACCGGGTCATCCTCAGGACTACGTTAAAGGTATTCCTAACTGTATGGTCATCGACTCTGAAAACGAAGAAGTAAAGCACAAGCTTGTTGATGAGTTCACATCCGAGCTCATTCGCTTTTACATAGGCACTGACCTTATAGGTAGTGAAATAGGTGCGGCAGCGAAAAACGTTATCGGTATTGCCGCAGGTATGCTCGACGGTATCGGTTACACATCACTCAAGGGAGCCTTAATGGCTCGTAGTACTCGAGAAATCAGCCGTCTCATCTGTGCTTTAGGCGGTAACGAATTATCCGCATACGGCTTGTGTCACTTAGGTGACTACGAAGCCACCCTCTTCTCACCTTGGAGTCACAACAGACGCTACGGAGAGGCGTACACTCAGGGCGATAAATTCGAAAAGCTTGCTGAAGGTGTTATGACCTCAAAAGCTCTGTATCTCCTGAGTAAAAAGTACAACGTCGATATGCCTATTACTACAGGTGTGTATAATATTCTTTTTGAGAACAAAGATTTCGAATCAGAGCTCAACAAATTGTTCGAGCGTTCTGTAAAACATGAATTTATGACATAAAAATAACACCGTGTGGAATCCACACGGTGTTTTTTGATTACAGAACCGGCAGCCGGTTGCTGCGTTTCAGGATCGGCCGCAGAGCCAGATAAAAAATCGCAGCGGCGATCACGGCAATCACCGCGTTGACCGAGGTGGT
>JAZSFG010000027.1:0-17306 GCA_045532065.1 Ruminococcus sp.
TTAACAAATTTTTAACTTTTATTATGCGCAACTTTTTGATACTCAAATCAAATATAAAAAACGCCCAAAAACCGCATAAAATGGTGCTTGCAAGCATTACTTGACAAAATCAAGTGAAAAGTGCTTTATTTTTTAGCGACATAGCTATATAATGAAACTACAGAAAAGGAGTGATTTTTGTGAACATCGGCGAAAAAATTCAACTTTACAGAAAACAGAATAATATGTCGCAGGAAGAACTCGCAAAAAAGCTTAATTTAAGTCGCCAGACGGTTTCTCTGTGGGAAACCTCCCAGACAGTCCCGACGATTGATAACCTCATCAGATTAAGTGAGATTTTCTCGGTTTCTGTTGACGAGCTTATCAAGAGCGAAAGTGTAGCTAATACAGAAAAAACGGACGAAACAGAAACCCCTTGTGAAAAATACTCCTTTAACTTCGACGATAAAGACGAAAAAGCTGTTACAAAAACCTCACGCGCACCACTTGTAAGAGCGGTTATTATATTTTTGACCGCGTTTGTATTAGTATCCGCTTATTTAGTAGCTGTAGCAGAAGCTGACAACTACGTTATCGCTTTTTTACTCGGTATGCTGGTTTTAGGAATTCTCTTTTACACCAGAAGTCTTACATCATTTAATAAACGTGAAAAAGAAGCGTTTTTACGCATAAAAACCACTACCTACAACTATGAGCTTTATTCTGACTATATGGTCTTAAAGCTCTCTCGTGAAAATGAGCTTTTATGTGCACAGAAAATGTACTACAAAGACATTAAAAACGGTATAAATAGTGACAATCATATCCTATACATCTATGGTAACCAGCTGTTTTTCGTAAGAAAATCAGACTTATCTGAAAACTCGGTTTTCTACAATTTTATTAAAACAAAAACAGGCAAAATAAAGGATACGCAAAAAACGTATAACACACACCGCACTCTCTCGATAATTTTATTCATACTGTCACTTGTGAGCATAATGTTGGGTTTATCTGTCGCGGCATGGATATCAACTAAAAACTATATGTACGAATCAAACTTCTGGGTATTTTTCCTCTTTACCCCTATTACAATAGGTTCTACAGTTTACGGTTTTGTCCTGAAAAAGAAAGGCTACAAGTACAAGAAAAACGTCATAGCAGGCATTATTATGACAGTGCTATTGTGTATTTTTGGTTCCTTCACTTTTATTTTTGCTAGCGGGTTCACTCACACTGACGAACCGATACAAAGAGCCGAACAATTACTCAATATTGAAATTCCACAACACGAACATATCACTACTACTGATGCATCAAGAATATTCACATCCGGTATATATTCTTCTTCGAGCGATGTGTTCTTTGAAGAGAATAACGTGATCGGCTTTGAAATGAATCTTTTGTCTGATGACAAGTGGCTCGATTCAATACCTAACGACATAATCGGTATCACCACAAACGTCCACTACACGGCTAATTATGATTACTTTCTGATTTATAACATCACGACTAATGAATTTAATACAGTACCTGAAAAAGATGGTGAATACGAATTTTTAAGCATCTTTTATTCTGTCTCTCAAAACCGTATGTTAATCGAAGAATACACCCTCTTTTATGAAAGTGTACCAAGCATTGATACATAAATTTACTCCCTCGTTAAAAAGCGAGGGAGTTTTTCTTTGAAAATTCGCACAAAAACCGCCACTATTTTCCGCACCGAAATACTTGCAAAAAGTATATTTATAAGTTATATTATACTAAAATGGGATAAAAGGGGCTAAAGGGCAAATTTTCGGTTTCTTTTTAGTCTTTTTATTCTCTTTGTTTCCATAGTTTTTGAACGGAGCAAGGTATTATGAACAAAAACCTTAAAAAATACATCGCGTACAACCGTACTACTCTCGAAAATTCAAATAAGACTCTTAAGGATATTTTCGAGATAATGTTCCACGAAAAGGATAATATCCTGTGTGAGGGCAACGACGGTTTTCGTGTATATAAATACTCATACGGCGAAATGAGAAACAGAATCGAAGTGGGTGCTAGTGCACTTTACGAAAGAATCGGAGCTACTCACGAGTATGTTGCTCTTGAAATGGATAACAGCCCTAACTGGATTACTGCTTTCTGGTCAATTCTCAAAAGCGGTAACAAGCCATATCTCGTAAATCTTCGATACCCTCAGTCACTCACAGACGGTATCATAAAAACTCTTAACATAAAATACGTTATCTGTGAAAAAGAAAGCAAAATCGACGCTTTAGTTATCACAGCAGACGAGCTTACAAAAAAAGGCAAGGAAGTACCTTGTGATGTTTTTGAAGATGAAATCGCTTTCTCTTCCTCTGCGACTTCGATGAACGAAACTGTGTGCTTTTATCAAGGTGAACAAATCAGCGAACAACTTCTCAATTTTGAAGATATCATCAAGGAATCACCACGTATTGCTAAACACTACAAAGGAAGCTTAAAACAGCTTGCGTTCTTACCGTTTTACCACGTATTCGGCTTGTTTGCAGTTTACTTCTGGTTTACATTCTTCGGAAGAACGCTCGTTTTTCTTAATGATTTGTCAGCTGAAACAATACTTAAAACCGTTAACCGACACGAAGTTACTCACATCTTTGCTGTACCTATGCTGTGGCACACAATCGAAACAAAAGTGTGGGCGACAGTGAAACAGCAGGGCGAGAAAAAAGAGAAAAAACTCAAAAAAGCCATCGCTCTTATGACAAAGCTTCAGAACGTATTCCCGTCATTCTCACCTGAAATCGCGAAATTTGTCACAAAAGAGTTGACCGATAAGCTCTTCGGCCGTTCGGTTTTATTCTGTATCAGCGGTGGTAGCTACTTACGCGATTCAGCTCTTGAACTGTTAAACGGTATCGGCTACAGCCTGCACAACGGCTACGGTATGAGTGAAATCGGCATCACATCCGTAGAGCTCAGAAAGAGACCGAAAGACAGAAACAAAAACTCTATAGGTCATCCTTTCTCATCTGTACAGTATAAACTTGACGAAAATGGTGTGCTTTTAGTTAAAGGCACATCACTTTCGAAAAGAAAGCTTGTAAACTCAGAAGAAATCACACTTGACGAGTGGTTTTACACCGGCGATAATATGGAAGAAAAAGACGGTCACTACTATATTTTAGGTCGTATGGGAGATATCGTAATCGGCGAAAACGGCGAGAACATCAACCCTGATATGATTGAAAAGAGCTTCATTTTAAAAGGAGCAAAAATGCTTTGTGTACTCGGTTTATCCGATAAAGAGCACGAAGAACTGTCCCTTGTTGTACAGCTTAATCCTTATGCAACAGCAAACAACATCAATGATATTATCAACGAAGCGTATAAAATCAACTCGACTTTTGACAGTGCTACTGCTGTTAGAAAGTTTTACTTCACAACTGATGATTTAGCTCCGCCTACTGCGATTAAAGTAAGCCGTACACAGCTTAAGAAAAAAATCGCTACTGGCGAAGTCGTGCTCACCGCTTTTGCCGATATGAAATCAAAAGCAGAAGAGTCTTCAGACAACTCACCACTTTTAAACGATGTTAAGAAAATCATTGCCGAAGTACTCAACATAAACGCAGACGATATTACGCCTGACTCACACATATTCTACGATTTAGGTGCCAGCAGTATCCAGTACTTTTCGATTATCATTAAGCTTGCTGAACACTTTAATGTTTCACAAGAAAGCGACAACGAAAAGTACAGCTACACACCAAAAGAAATATGTGAATACATAGAAAGACTGCTTTAATATGAAAAGAATGAATAAAAACAACTTTATAGTTAATTTTTGTTTAGGCTTTGTAAAGGTCACGGGTATTATTCCTGCGTTCATTTTCTTAAAGCCTAGAGTAACACTCGCTAACAACGCTAAACGACGACTAGAAAAGCCGTGTATTTTAGTGTCAAACCACATCTCACTAATGGACTTTGTGCTTTATTTAATCGTGTTTCCGTTTCGCACCGTTAGATTTCTTGCGGCAGAAGTGCTTTATAATCGTAGCAAACTCTTAGCGAAGTTCCTCTATATGATAGGTTGTATAAAGGTAAACCGTGATGCGATGGATTTTGACTTTATTGCTGATACAATCGATGTCCTCGACAAAGGCGGCACTGTCGGAATTTTCCCACAAGGCAGACTTCCGTTAAATGGTCAGAAATTCCCGTTTACTGTCAGCACAGCTTTTATAGCTACACACTGTGATGCTCCTATCGTACCTGTGTACACAAACGGCAACTATGGTCTTTTTAAACGTGCAGATGTTGTTATCGGTGAGGCTATTTACCTTTCACAATTTAAAAAAGATGGTCTTTCTGACGATGAACAGCTCACCCACTTAACAAACGTACTCGAAGAAAAAGTTTACGAACTCAGAAACCTTATCAAAAAGGATGGTTCAGATGAATAAAAGAAAAAAAGCAAAATTTTTTGACCTTAAAAAATTCCCGCTTGATATGGCGAGACTCGTTATCATTCCGCATTTTGCTCTTGGATTTAGAGTCAAAAAGTACTATAAAGACGGAACAAAATACAAAAAGACCTTACGTGGTGGTATGATTATCGCGGCTAACCATATTCATCTTACCGACGCGTTGCTTGTCGCTTCGGCTTTCTGGTACAGAAGAATGTACTACTTTACCGCCGAAGTCGTTATGAACAATAAAGTAAAGAACTTCCTTATGAGCCACGCTGGCTCGATTAAAATCGACCGCTACTCTTTCGACATCGAAGCTATCAACAAATCTGTTGACGTACTAAGTCAGGGGCATGTGCTCGCGATTTTTCCACAAGGCGGAGTAAAAGACACAGAGGATGTACAGACGATAAAGTCGGGTGCTGTTCTGATGGCACTTCGCTCGGACGTTCCGATTTTACCGATGTATATTGAAAAGAGAAAGCACTGGTACAACTTCACTAAGGTTTACATAGGCGACCCGATTTACCCGAACGAAATGGTTAAATCAAAATTTCCGACTACACAGGACATCGACAATATTTCTATCGCACTGATGGACGCTATGAACGAATGTGCACATCATCAGTAATTTTTGGGAGGCTATTATGACAACACTTGAAAGATTAGTTAAAGTATTCAACGCAGTTTTCGAAACAGAGCTCACTACTGACAGCGTAAAAGAAGACACATCTCTTCGAGATGATTTAAGCATCAACTCTATCGGAATGTTGTATGCGGCTATGGCTCTCGAAGAAGAGTTTTCTGTTAAATTCAACAACGAAGATTTCAAAGCTATAGCAACTGTAGGCGACGTTATCAAGAGTATTGAATCAAAGCTTAAATAATATGGAATTTGTAAGCAGTACGCCAAAAGCAGGCGACATCATCCGCACAAAAGTGAGATTTTACTACCACTACGGAATTTTTGTCAGCAAGGATGAGGTTATACAGTTCGGTCTTGCGGATAATGTAAACCGCCCTGCAAGTGAGGTTTTCGTTTTATCGTCGGATGTTTACACCTTTATGGGCGAGGGCAACATCGAAGTCGGCGTGCCTGACCATAAAGAAAAAAAGAAAATGAAAAGCACAGACGAAATCATCTCCAACGCACGAGCTCGCATCGGCGAGGGTGGTTACGATTTGATTCACAATAACTGTGAGCATTTCGTAAACGAATGTGTTTTCTCAACCCACGAAAGCTCATTTGTAAACGACATCAGAAGTAAAATCCGCAAAAAACTTAATAGAGACTGACACACCTGTTGTGTTAAGGTATAAAAAAGAGGCAGGTGAAAACCTGCCTTTTATTTTACTATTTGTATTACATAATCTTTCACAAAATGCACCTCGCGATTAAGGGTGAAAATATCTACTGACTTTAAGTCTGTGATTCCTGTGCCGATTTTTTTAAAGTACGCTTCTTTTCCTGTCCATACTGTAAAAAAGCGCTTGAGCACCTCGGTATCTGTGATTTTTTCGCCTTTCTCAAAACTTTTGCCTTCACAAACGAAATTTTTTTCATTCTCGACGCACACTCCCTCGATTAAAGAAAGTGACACTTCTTTAATACGCTCTGAGTCGATTCCGACCGGAGTATCGTGTACCACAGCGGTGACTAATCTTTCTGAGTGAGCTATGCTGACACAAAGTGGCGAGTCTTTTAAATGCGGTCTGCCGTTTTCTGCAACTTCCAAAACAGCGTCGCAGTTGAAATGGTTTTTGAGAAGTTTTTTCAGAAGGATTTCTCCGAGTAGCGACCTCTTTTTGTCGTCTTCTCTTTTGTATCGGTCAACACGTGCTTTTCGGCTTTGTGACAAAGTATCATACGCCTGTGCATAATCGCTGTCGCTATATTCTTCTAAAAAACCGATTGAAAAGACCACAAAGGTCACCTCCTTTTATTTAAAAAAGTCTATTACCGCGTCCACGTGCTGTGAAATTATATCCTCAGTTGACGTAAGCATCGCGTGTTTTGCACCTTCCATAACTTTAAGCGTACACATATTACACATACTATCAAAAACGTGGTGTGGCGGTGTGCGCACAGCTCTGTCGTTTTCGGCAGAAATCAGAAGCACAGGAACTTTTATTTTGTCGACATTACGCTGACGCTTTATATAAAGGCTATTTTTAAGTGTTGCGTTTACCCACCCCAGCGACATCGGGGTTGTCTGGTAATTTTCGTTATTTATACGCAGGTTCATATTGTATTGAAAACGTGAGTAGCTCTCATCATCAGAATTTTCGAATTTATGCTCAGGATTAAACTCGTGTGAACCGCTAAACATCTTATGGCTTCCGACTATAAGGGACAAAAGCTTTATTCCGCTTTTTGCAAACCAGATAGGCACATTTCCAACGTAAGGCTCTAAAAGCGGAGCTGACAATACAGCTTTCTCGGCTTTACAATAATCTTTTGTGAGATAAGTAGCCGCTACCGCGCCGCCCATCGAGTGAGAGTAGATATAAAGCGGTTTTGAGTCTGCTTTTAGAACGATATTATCTATATACCACTCAAGGTCTTTTGAGTAATCTTCGTAGCTTTTTACGTGGATTGTGTCCTTTTCGTTTGTTAAGCGATCAGACAAGCCGTGGCATCGCTGGTCATATAAAAACACGTTATATCCCTGATTCAGAAGATATGCCGCGAATTCGTAGTACTTCTTTGTAAACTCGCTTAGTCCGTGCACAATAACAACAGAGGCTGTACTGTTTTCGCACAAAAAGTACTCGTAGAAGATTTTTGTCCCGTCAAAAGACGTGAAAAAACCTTCTTCTTTACACTCATTTAGCTTTTCTGTTATGTTTTTAATTTCAAGTTCAAAACGCGATTCTTCTATTACGCTGAAAGAATAACTCGGGATATAGCGCATAGCTGTGCTCCTTTGAAATAATTTATAAGAAAGTGGTGATAATAATGACAAACAAACGAAAAATCATAAAAAGGATATCGATCATTATTATCTCTATACTACTTGCTTTCTCTTTTATAAGTATGATAGCGACTAAAGTCATTTATGACAGTATTTTTGTCAGATACGATAGCGATGTTTCTCCTTCACAAAAGCTTTCTGAAATGCTCAGCGACAGACAGACTTTTGACTACGAAGGAGAAGAAAATCTTCTACGGGGTTATCTCTACGAAAGCGCTGAAGAAAACAAAAAAGATGCTCTGATTATTCTCGCTCCGGGTTTTCACGCGGGTGCTGACGACTACCTGTGGCAGATAAAAAGTCTGTGCGATTACGGGTGGTCTGTGTTTGCGTTTGACTCAACAGGAAGCTGTGAGTCACAAGGCGAAAGTGCGGTAGGTTTCCCACAAATCCTTCTTGATATGGACGCAACATTAAAATATATTGAAAATAACGACCGTTTCGGTTATAATGATATCGTATTGCTAGGTCATAGCCGTGGCGGATACGCCGTGTGCTGTGCGCTGAAATACGACTATGATATTTCCGCTGTGGTATCAGTTAGCGGAGTAAATAGTGCGATGGAAGGTATAATGGGGTCTTCCACGCAATATGTCGGCAACTTCGCATACGCAAATTACGGCTTTTTGTGGCTGTATCAAAGTATGCTTTTCGGTACTGACACAGCAAATGTAAGCGCCGATGAAGAAATTAATCAAAGTGATGTGCCGGTTTTAATTGTCCACGGCAATAACGACGAGGATGTACCGATTGACAGATTCTCGATTATTTCACACAGCGATGAAATAAACAGCGAAACTGTTGAGTATTACATCTGCAGGGATAAAAATCACAACGGTCACACAGATTTACTCTTCGATGATGACGGAAGCGCAAATGATAAACTTATGGAAGAAATTAACAACTTCCTTACTAAGAACACAGATAATTGATGAGGGTTTTTGATGGATGTAGTATTAATTCCCGCATATGAGCCCGACCACCACTTAATAGAGCTTGTAAAAGAACTTCGCTCTATGGATTTTGCGGTTTTAGTGGTTGATGACGGCAGCGGTGACAACTACAGGGATGTTTTTTCACAGGTTGAGGAAATGGCAACCGTAGTTGCACATAAAAAGAATATGGGTAAGGGTGCAGCACTCAAAACGGGTATGAAATATATCCGTGATAATTTAGATGAGGCTGATAATTTCATCACCTGTGATGCGGACGGTCAACACACACCTGCTGACGTTAAGCGCGTCAGCGAAATGCTCGGTCATGGTCACCGTTTTGTACTCACTGTGCGAAAACGCAGAAAGGACATTCCGTTTCGTTCAAAGGTTGGAAACAACCTTTCTCGTTTTGTGTACACTCTGCTTACTAACAGATACCTTCCTGATAATCAGTCGGGGCTTAGAGGCTTTTCCTGTAGTCATATTGACTGGCTCATAGAAGTAGAAAAGAACAACTACGACTACGAGATGAATATGCTATACTATGCCGCAAAAAAGGGTGTTCGTATTACTACTCTTGAGATTGAGAGTATTTATCTCAACAACAACCAGTCATCGCACTTCAATCCTATCGTTGATACTGTGAAAATTTATCGCAGTCTGTTTTATCTCGCACGCGGTACGTTCATCGCATTTTTTGTAAGCGAGCTTCTGGTACTACTTCTGTCACTTACTCTGGGGTATAAATACCTCGCTGTTACTCTGCCGAGCATAACAGCTCTGACGCTTTTAGTAAACACCCTGCTGAATAAATTCTGGGTTTTCAGAAAAACCAGATATACCGATTATTTTAACACTATCATATATATGATAATCCACTACTTTTTCTATACGCTCGGATGTATGTTGTTTATGTTTGCGTGGGAGAGTTGTCCGCTGTTTTTAGCGTTTAACATCTGCTTTGTGATTGGTATTCCGTTACGTTTCTTCTTACATAAATTTATTTACATTGCGTCACGTACAAAAGAGTAATTTTTCTTAAAGACACAAAGACAAACATTCGGTTTTGAATGTTTGTCTTTTTTATTTCACATTATTTTACTTTGCGAAAGCCTGCGCCATCTGCTTGCAGAAATCGCCGTCTTCGAGCTTCAAAATCTGCTTTATAGACGCAACTGTAGTGTTCTCATTAGCACAACCGTGCATTTTAACTACAGTTTTCTTCGGACCGAGGAACGTAGCCGCGCCCTGTGAGTTGAAATCAAAACGCTTGAATAATTCTTCGTTTATTTTCTTTGCTAACTCTTCGTTGTCACACGCTACTTCTTTTACTACTTCCATAGCGGCTTTGCCGACAGCTTCGGTGCATTTTAACAACACGTTGCCCGAAAAGCCGTCGCTGACAATAACATCAGCATAACCCGAAACAACATCACTGCCCTCTAAATTGCCGACGAAATTAATCGGAAGTGCAGAAATTTTTTCATAAGCTTCGTAAATAAGCTTACTGCCCTTCTCCTTTTCCCTGCCTACAGACATAAGTCCTACTCTCGGGTTTTCAATAGCGCAGAAAGCTTTTGAAAAAATGTTACCCATAACTGCGTAACGCTCTAAATCTGATGCTGTGCAGTCGGTGTTAGAGCCACAGTCAACTAAACAGATGAGTTTATCTTTTACGCATGGAATAGCACTGCCTAGTGCCGGAAATCTGACGCCACTTACTAAACCTAAACGACAGATAGAACCGACCAAAAGCGCACCTGTGTTACCTGCTGAAAGCATCGCACAGCACTCGTCGTCACCTTTCAGTCTTTCATAACCCATAGCCATTGAGGTATCGTCACAACCGCCGAAAATACAGTTTGCGGGGTCATGGGCTGTAATGTACTTGTCGGTATCAACTACCTCATAGCGGTTATTTTCGATGCCGTTTTCTGCCATTAAGCCGTCGATAAGTGCTTTTTCACCCACCATAACAGGAAAGAAATCCACACCATCTTTTATAGCTTTTATAACACCATTTACGATAACTGACGCACCTGCATCGGCGCCGTAAATATCAATAACAATTTTTCTCATAATAAACCCTTATTCCAATGAAATAATGAAGTCGTATACGTCCTGTTTGCCGTCAATCAGACCGATATCACAGAAAGGATAATCGTTTGTTAGCTTTTCCTGAAGAGCCTGAGCGTCTTCGTCTGTTACATCTTTACCGTAAAATACGATGATAACTTCTTTTTCAGACTCATCAGTAATCTTCTTTACAAGCTCGAGTGCGACTTCAGTTTTGTCGTCGCCTGTCACCATAAGAGTTTTCTTGTTAAGACCGATGTACTCGCCCTTTTTAGCTTCGACTCCGTCAAGGTCAGCATCTCTGATAGCTTTGGTGACATAAGCTGTAGTAACCGAGTCAAGACCACTGCTCATTTCTTCAATAACCTCGTCGACAGTATCAAGCCACAAATTCATCATAGAAAGTGCGGAGTAACCCTCAACAATAGATTTTGTTGGAATAACGCGTACGTCAACACCCTCGTAAAGCTGTGCAGCCTGCTCAGCGGTGAGCACGATGTTGCTGTTGTTAGGAAGCACGATGATGTGCTCAGCATCAAATTTATCGAAAGCCTCAATAAATGCATCAACAGACGGGTTGTTTGTCTGACCGCCGTCGATTACCGCATTTGCGCCTATGCTATAAAAATACTCGATAATACCCTCGCCTGAAGCAACGCTTACTATCGCGTATTTAACTTTTTCTTTCTTTTCTTCGAGCTTTGTTTCGCTGTGCTGAACTGACATATTCTCAATTTTCACCGAGATAAATTCGCCGAAGCTTCTGCCGTATTCGAGAACCTTTTCAGGAGCAAAAGTATGGATATGCACCTTAACAACAGTGCCGTTGTGAACTGTCGCAATAGAATCGCCCATACTCTCAAGCGGCTGTGTGAAAACATTTAAGTCGAAATTATTAGTGTCTGTTTTATAGTTCATAAGCTGAAGCACAAACTCAGTACAGTAACCATACTCAAGCTTTGTGTCAGCATCAAAACCGTTGAGATTCACACTAGGCGCTGACACAGAGTCCATAATTTCAGGAGTATCTTCGATAGATTTACCGCACAGGTAAGCGTAAATACCCTCGATAAAGCACACAAGACCTGCCGCGCCGCTATCAACAACGCCTGCTTCCTTGAGTACAGGAAGCATTTCGGTAGTCTTCTTAAGTGTAATTTTCATCTGGTTAAGAAGAGCTTCAAAACCGCTCTCCAAATTATCGTACTTGTCCTTGTTTTCAGCCAAAAACTCTGACGCTTCTCTGATGAGTGTGAGGATTGTACCCTCAGTAGGAACAACTGTCGCCTTATACGCGTCCTCTTTTGCACACTGAAAAGCGTACGCGAAGTCACAGAAAGCTACTGTGTCCTTATCAGCCAGACCGCGATAAAGTCCGTACACAAACTGTGAGAAAAAGATTCCCGAGTTACCACGTGCGGAAAAAAGCACTGCTGACGCAAGTGCCTGCATATATGTACCTACGTGTTCTACGTTTTCTTCAACCGCGCGGAAACCACCGCCGAAAGTTTTTACCATATTTGTGCCTGTGTCACCATCCGGAACAGGGAAAACGTTCAGGTCGTTAATTATGTCAATATTCTTCTTTAAATTACGGTATCCGTTTTCAAACAGTTTATGAAGCTCGATACCATTTAAACGCTGTTGCATATTACTCTTTACCTTCTATCGTAACTTCTTTTCCGTAACAGTAAGCAATTACTGTGCCCGGACCAACAGATGCACCGACGATAGGTGCAATAGTGTTTATGTATACCTCTTTAAAAGGAGCGACGCTTAAAACCGCATCCTTTATACGATTTGCTTCTTCTTCGCAGTCTGCGTGTGAAATGTAAAGTGTATCGTACACTCCGTCAGCCGCATTTTTCATATCTTGCGCAATAGCCAAACGGGCATTGTTCATACCCTTAACTTTTTTGTATGCGTAATTCTGACCTATACGGTCTGAAATGATAAGCGGTTTCACGCCGAAGAGATTACCAAAAAACGCTTTCGACGCTTTTACTCTTCCTGCTCTTGCTAAGTAGTTCATCGATTCAACAGTACCGCACTGGTTCATCTTAAGCTTAATGCTCTCAATATACTCAGCGGTTTCGTCAATAGACTTACCCTCACTGCGCATTGTAGACGCTACAATCGCGAGGTGTCCCTGACCGAGTGAGCTACACAAAGCATCGATACAGATAACTTTCGCCTGCGGATACTTATCAAAAAGCTCTTTTGCTACAATCTTTGCAGTATTAACAGAGCCTGAAAGCGCAGAAGAACAGCCGATGTAAAGTACATCCTTGTCCTGCTCTATAGTTTCTGTGAATCTCTCAACATAGCGGTTTTTCGGCACCTGAGTAGTGAAAACTCTCTTGCCACCACGCATAATATCGTAAAACTCTTTTGCTGAATGTGCCTCCCAGTCAAGAGATGCAACATATTCTTCATCGTCAACTACATAGTTCATAGGTATATAGTCAATGTTGTATTTATCTCGTAAATCCTTACCTAAATCACAGGTAGAGTCCGCAAAAATAACAAAATCTCTCATATTTTACTTACCCTTCTTCTTTAAGTTTGCAGCGATATCCTGCATAAGTTTTTCTTCGTATGCCATATCTTCTGTTAACTCTTTACCAAAATAATATGCAGCACATAAACCAGGACCGATATTAGCACCGCATGACATACCGACGTCTTTAATGATAATCTCTTTTGGAGAGACCTCTTTCTGGATGATGTCTGCAAGCTTCTGAGCTGCAGCAAGTCTGTTTGTGTGGCCTACGATGATAATCTGATTTTCAGCATCAACGATAGTTTCTCTTATGTACTCAACTGTCGCAGCAAACGCATCCTTCTTGCCTTTAAACTTATGGAGCACCTGTGGTAAACCGCCACGATTGAAATCAGCAACTGTATTAATACCGATAAGTGAACCGAAAAACGCTTTGAAGTTTGAGATGCGACCCTTCTTAACTAAGAAGAACAAGTCATCCATAGTACCCATCTGGTGTACTTTAAATTTATTGTCCTCAAAGAACTGTGCAACTTCTTCGACTGTAGCGCCCTGAGCTTTAAGCTGAGCAGCACCGATAATGAGTAAAGCGATAGCCCATGAATAACCATTAGTATCCACACAGAAGATTTTTCTGTCAGGATATGTTTCGAGGAGCTCTTTTTTTACCATCTCATTGAGAGCGTTTGTACCCGAAAGAGCTGCTGAAAGAGATACAGTGATGATATCCTTTCCTTCTTTTAAATACTTTTCAAAGATATCCTTGATATCACCTGCGTGAGCAGTAGCTGTGGTGTACAAACTAGTTTTATCTGTCATTGATTTGTAGTACTCTTCAGGAGTGTGTACTTCCCAATCGAGGTCAGCAGCCTCAGTGTGACCGTCAGGAAAGTAAATAAGACCTTTGATAACTTCAGGAACACCGAAACGCTCTCTTAAATCAGCGGTAAAGTCGGATGATGAATCAGGAATAATAACAAAATCTGCCATTTTATCACCTTTCTGTCTTATAAATAAAATTAACCACCCTAGATAATAGCATATTATATGTTTTTTAACAAGATATATGAACACTTTTTTCGACAAAATACTAATTTTCACTTTACATAATAGGATATTTAGTACATAATAATCATCATAAGATAAATTTACGGAGGATAATATGGAAACAATCTGGATTATTGTTATATCTGTAGTCGCGTTTTTGCTGCTCGGCGGTTTAGTTGCGATGTTTATGTACACCTATCCTATTTCAAAAAAGGTGTATTTTTCCATGCTCGTTCGTACTGACGAGAAGAAATGGGGACGCGAGTGCTCTGCTCCTGAAAATGAAGAACAGCTTGCTATGTGGAACAGTGGCGTACAGTGGGCAACTAAGCACCGTGACAAAATGCGTGAGGTACAAGTAAGAAGTGACGGTTTCCGACTTTTCGGCGAGTACTACGATTTTAACAAAGACAGATGTGTAATAATCATTCCGGGCAGATGCGAGAGCCTTATGTACTCTTACTACTTCGCGCCTCCGTACGAAGAAGCCGGCTTTAATGTACTCGTTATCGACACAAGATGCCACGGAAAAAGCGACGGTAAATTCAACACTATCGGTGTTAAGGAAAGCCTCGATGTCTTAAAATGGTCACAGCTTATGCACGACGAATTCGGCAACAAGGAAATCTACTACCACGGTATCTGTATCGGTACATCCTCCGCACTTTTCGCTTTATCAAACGAGAATTGTCCTGACTACAACAAAGGTCTTGTAACAGAGGGTTGTTTCGTGACTTTCAGGGAGACTTTCAAGCGTCATATGATATACGATAAGCGTCCGCTGTTTCCGGTTCTTGACCTTGTTATGAAACACATCAACAAGTACACGGGCACAAACGTCTACAAGGACACACCGATAAACGCTATACAGAAAGTACCGGCTGACAAGCGTATGCTTTTCTTATACGGCGAAAAAGATGTCTTTTCGCTACCTAAAAAGAGTCAGAAGCTCTTTGACAAATGTAATGCGAAAGATAAAAAACTCGTCTGGTTTAAAGAAGGCGGACATTCACATTTGCGTATAAATAACGTTGAAAAATACGACAAAGCTATAGTAGATTTTTTTAACTGATAAAACTCAAAATTTCAGAAAGGAGGGGACAAAATGAACCATAAACCGTATATTCGCGAGGTAGAAAACGCAAAAGGCGTAGTGCTGTTTATTCACGGTATTTTAAGCACACCGCGACATTTTGACTTTCTTGTTCCTGCTGTCCCTGACGACTTTTCTGTATATAACATCCTGCTCGATGGCCACGGTGGCTCGGTACAGGATTTCTCGAGAACATCAATGACAAAGTGGAAACAGCAGGTAAAAGATTTGCTCGACGATTTGTGCGAGCGTTACGACAGCGTTATTTTAGTCGGTTACTCGATGGGAACACTATTAAGCATCGACGCACTGCCTAGATACAACAACATTCGCGGTCTGTTACTCTTAAACTCTCCTTTACGAATTTTCGTAAAGCCTGTAATGAACTTCCGTTCACTGCGAATTTGCCTCGGAATTGAAAACAAAAATAATCCTCACGAGGTTATGTGCAAAAACGACACGAGTATTACCCTCACTAAGAAAATGTGGGAGTACATCGCGTGGATTCCACACGGACTCGAGCTTATCGAACTGTCGCACCAATGCAGAAAAGGTGTTGATAATATTAATGTTCCGTGTAAGGCGTTTTTTGGAAAACTCGACGAGCTTGTATCTGTTAAGTCGACAAAGGAATTGCGAGGCAGAGTCAACATCGACGTTACTGTTTTCGACGATGCAGGACATTTCTACATCAACGAAAATGACAAACAAACAGTAACAAACTCGCTTTTAGAACTCATAAACAACGCACGAAGATAACAAAAAAGGTAGACACAGATTTGTGTCTACCTTAATTTTTTATTCAGCATTTGCTTCTTTTTCCCACTTCTTAACTGTGCTCTTGATGCTGTCGTAGTGGCCGTACCACTCTTTACAGTTTTCGTCGTCACGTCTGTCAGAAAGGTCGTAGTTTTCGAGCAGATACGAAGCGAAATAGTCAGTAAATTTCTCAGCGCCGTAGTAGTTTACGTGACCAGAGTTATAAAACTCGGTTTCCATATTGTAGTCATCACCGATTTCACAGATAAGGTACTTATAACCACGCTCTGTGAGAATGTCGGCGAGAGTGTTGTTTGTGCTCATTTCCTCTTCGCTTCTGCCCTGTGGGGTATTAAGAAAAAGCACTTCGTAATCTTTAGTGTCGAGATAATCGAGAAGCTCCATGAGAGACTCGTACGCAAGTGGATGAAGCTCACCCTTTTTAGTGGTTTCTGCGGTTTTATCCTCGAATTTCTCGGTTGTGACAATAGTGCGAGTCGGGCTCATATAGAAACCTAAATCAGCATATGCGTACTCGTCAATAAACTCATTTACACTCTCCCACGCACCGTGGTGCTTGATAAGCGGAAGATAGAAAGTCTTTCTGTCAAAATCCTTGTCAGGAGCTAAAGTCTGAAGCTTCTTAATTGATTTTTCGATAGCACTTACTTTGTTCTTCGGTGAAAAGCACATACCATCAGTTAGGTATCTGACTCCTGTTTCGATAGAGCCGATTTTCTTATTATACTGTGTAGTAAACGGACGCATATCGATAACAACGAGCTTCGGGTCCTGACGCTTTTCTGCTTCGTACAGCACGTTTGTCACAAGCCACGCAGGCTGTGCGTCGGAAGTCAGCGGATAAGCAGTTAAGCCGTAATCCTCAAAGCCTTTAGCGGAGATGTAGTATCTATCGATACCGCTAGTACCGGTGAATATTACATCTACTGTATTTTTTGGGAATTTCTTGAAATCGTCGAATCTGTCGTCTGTCTGCGCGTAGTCAGGCTGTAAAAGTGCAACCGCGGTGAGAGAACCTACGAGCAACACAACAACCAGCAAAAACGCAATCATACGAACAATCTGTTTTCTATTCATAAATGTTATTACTCCAATCAATATAGTATGAAACACATACTGCCATTTTTAATAACAAGGTGATTATATCACCTATTCACCCATAAAGCAAGGAAAAAACACCCCTTACCGCTTTTTTGCACAAGATACACTAAAGAGCAAATGTTTTTGCACAAAGCCTACATATATGCTACAATATAAGTGCTTTTAAGGGAGGGTAAATATGCACTGTTATCCTGATTACTACGAAAATTTTGCTTGTATTGCAGATAAATGCAAGCACAACTGCTGTATCGGGTGGGAAATCGACATCGACGAAAACACCCTTTCGTTTTACGAAAACCTCAGTGGTGAACTCACAGAGCGACTAAAAAACAGCATAAGCTATGACGGCACACCGCACTTTATCTTAACAGA
>JAZSFG010000180.1:0-5722 GCA_045532065.1 Ruminococcus sp.
TTTTCTTATATTTATAGAGAGTGAGGGGAATCCTAGGCGACCGTGCCAAGGCGCAGGTGGAACACCGAGCCGCAGGTAAAAAAGCTCCTGTGGAGCATTTTTAGGGAGAGCGCAGAAGCACTCTTGTTAACCACAATGGTAACAAACGTGGTAACTATTTCTTAAACGCAACGTACATCACCCGCTCCATCGTCGGCGCAGACTGCATAGGTCTGCTACGATTTTTTTATTTAAAAATCTCGCACTGACCTGAATGTCGCTCCTTCTCACCCCAAAACCTCAGATTTCGGGGACCCCCTTGATTTTTCTTATATTCAGAGAGAGTGATGGGAATCGAAGGCGACCGTGCCGAGAAAACTAATTATCTTTTCTAAATTTTAACATCTAATTTTTATATAATTCATATTCTATTCACTATTTTCTTAAAATGTGATATTATAATAAATATTACAATAGGGAGATAAAAATGAGTATTTTAAATGTAGAACACTTGACTCACGGTTTTGGTGACCGTGCTATTTTTGCGGACGTGTCTTTCCGTCTTCTTAAAGGCGAGCACATCGGACTTATCGGCGCTAATGGCGAGGGTAAATCCACTTTTATGAATATCGTTACGGGCAAGCTTATGCCTGACGAGGGTAAGGTCGAATGGAGTAAAAACGTAAGGGTTGGTTATCTTGACCAGCACACCGTGCTTTCTTCCGGTATGACTATCGAAGACGTGCTGAAATCCGCGTTTTCTTACCTTTTCGATTTAGAAGCGAAGATGAACGAGATTTGCGACAACTTAGGCACTGCAAGTGAAGACGAGATGACCGAAATGCTCGACGAACTCGGCACTATTCAGGACACTCTTACTCTTCATGACTTCTACGTAATTGATGCGAAGGTTGAGGAGGTTGCGCGTGCTTTAGGTTTGATGGACTTAGGGCTTGACAGAGATGTAACCGAGCTTTCTGGTGGTCAGCGTACTAAGGTTCTTTTAGCAAAACTTTTGCTCGAGAAACCTGACATTCTTCTCTTGGACGAGCCTACTAACTATCTTGATGAGGAACACATCGTATGGCTCAAGCGTTATTTAATTGACTACGAAAACGCTTTTATCCTCATTTCTCACGATATTCCTTTCTTAAACGAAGTAATCAACATCATTTATCATATGGAAAATCAGGAACTCAACCGTTATGTTGGCGACTACCACCACTTCGAAGAAGTCTACGCTATGAAGAAAGCGCAGCTCGAAGCGGCGTACAAGCGTCAACAACAGGAGATTTCTGAGCTAAAAGACTTTGTCGCACGAAATAAAGCTCGTGTTTCCACACGAAATATGGCGATGTCGCGACAGAAGCTGCTTGATAAAATGGACGTTATCGAGCTTGCACAGGAAAAACCGAAGCCAGAGTTTAACTTTAGGCTCGGACGCACTCCGAGTAAGTTTATTTTCGAGACGAAGGACCTCGTCATCGGCTACGACGAACCGCTTTCAAAACCGCTGACACTCTCGATGGAGAGAGGGCGCAAGATTGCGCTTGTCGGTGCGAATGGTATCGGTAAGACCACACTTTTAAAGAGCATTTTGGGTCTTATCCCGTCGCTTTCGGGTAGCGTTGAACTCGGCGATAACGTGATGCAGGGCTATTTTGAACAGGAATCTTCACAGGATAACACTACGACCTGTATCGAAGAGCTGTGGAAAGATTTTCCGTCATATAACCAGTTTGAAATCCGCGCGGCTCTTGCTAAATGCGGACTCACAACTAAACATATTGAAAGTCAGGTCCGAGTGCTTTCGGGCGGTGAACAGGCGAAAGTCCGTTTGTGCAAGCTTATCAACAAAGAGACAAACGTCCTGCTTTTAGACGAGCCTACAAACCACCTCGACGTCGACGCGAAAGCTGAACTCAAACGTGCTCTTATCGAGTACAAAGGCTCTGTACTTCTCATCTGCCACGAGCCTGAGTTTTATCTGGACGTAGTCGATGAGGTGTGGGACTGCACTAAATGGACGACTAAAATTATCTGATATATTTTTATTTTAAGGAGAGATGATAATGAAACGAGCTAAGGCGATATTGTGGGGTATTGTACTCGTGCTTTTAGGTGTTGCACTGGGTATTAACGCTCTTGATATCTTCCATCTCAACATCTTTTTTGACGGCTGGTGGACACTTATTATTATCATACCGTGTCTTATCGGCTTGTTTACTGACAAGGACAAAACAGGTAACCTCATTGGTATACTGATTGGTGCGTTCTTGCTTTTGAGCGCACAGAAGATTATCTCGTTTGACCTTGTATTGAAGCTGTTGTTCCCGATTATCATCGTGCTCATTGGTTGTAAGCTCATTTTCAGCTCGATTAAAGGCGGAAAAAGCTCGAAAGTAATGCGTGATGTAGTTGAAAACGGTGGCACAGTACACTCTGTTACTGCGACATTTTCAGGCGAGAACATCATCTACCACGGCGAAGAATTTTACAGCGCAGAGCTTAACGCAATTTTCGGCAGAGTTACATACGATTTACGCAACGCATACATCCCTAAGGATTGCGTGATTAAAGCGTCTGCTGTATTCGGCGGAGTTAACATCCTCCTGCCTGAAAACGTCAATGTTAAGACAAACACAACCTCCATTTTCGGTAAAGTTTCTGACAAAGCACGTGCTAACTCCCGTGGAAACTCTGTTACTGTTTATGTTGAGGGTACATGTCTGTTCGGAGGAGTTGATATCAAGTGAGTAAAGGACAAAAATTTCTGAAATTTATTGCCATTTGTGTCGCTTTCGGTATCATTTTTGCTATCCTTTCCGCTATTTTCAGTTGTGTTTCGTTCTTCAGCTATATTTTTGACAGCAACTCGATTTACGAAGTTTCAAATGGAAAGTCAATCACTTCTCCTGTGTACGACCTCGATGTTTACGTCGGCGAAGCAGACCTTGAAATTAAACACGGCGATTCGCTTTATGTTGAGACCGACTCTGAATATGTTGAGATTGTTGCTAACAACGGCAAGCTGACAGTTACCGAAGTCAGACGTCCGCTGAGCGTTAATCTGGAGGGGAAGAAGGTTGTAATATACATCCCTGAAAACCAGCATTTTGTAAGTGTCGAAATCGAAACCGGCGCAGGCGAAATTGATATCAGCGACATTTTGACCGAGAACCTCGAGCTTGAACTCGGCGCTGGTAAAATCAACATGAAGAATGTCTTAGTAACAAAGCAAACCGATATTAACGGCGGTTCCGGTATGATAAACGCAGAGAACTGCTGTTTTAACGAGCTTGACCTTGATTTAGGCACCGGCAACAGCAAGCTTGAAGCCTCAATTTTAAGCGAATCTGACATCGAATGTGGTGTAGGCAACACCGAAATCACCCTGCTGTATGACAAATCTCAGTACTGTATAAGTGTTGACAAAGGTATCGGCGAAGTCCTCGTCGATGGCGTAAAAGCCAGAGATGACGATGTTTTCGGCGACGGCACAAACTTAATCGATATCAGTTGTGGTATCGGTAACGTCAAAATTGAAAACTCAAACGAGCATTTTGAAAAGTAATATATAAGTGTAATATATAAAACAAAGCCACACAGCTTATCCTGTGTGGCTTTTCTTTATTTCAATATGTAGTTTAATCCCATCAGTAGGTACAAAGGACCTAAACAGTATACCATAAACATTTCCTTGTGCGGAACTTTCTTTTTGAAGCAGTCTGTGATCAAAAGCAGCTCTAAAATATACGCAACAGCACCGCAGAAGTATCCGATGCCTTTCGGAATGTGATAAATATTCTCCATAAAAAACGAGCATATAAACAGCACAGCAGCCGCACCGATAAACAGATTACGTACATAAAGCAGAATATAGGCGATTTTCGGGTGCTTGCTTTTTGTCAGCTCATCCGCGTCAGGAGTAGTAACCTCAACCGAGCGCTTGAATTTATCAAAAATCTTCGACATAATATCTCCTTAAAATTAATGGTATAAATATATATTAAATATCCTCCAGTGTCAACAAAATAATTTTTATTTTAAAAAATTGCATAAAAGTATGCAACTTTTTCTGTTTTTTCAGGTTAAGTGTAAGGACTTTTAATTTTGAAAACAACAGGAGGGAAATATGAGACACTACGGATATGTAAAACTTAACAGAGATATTCTGAACTGGCGATGGTTTGGTGACCACAACACATCTCGCTTGTTTATAATTTTACTGCTTATGGCAAATTACAGCGAGTGCGAATTTGAATCGCACACCATAAAAAGAGGACAGGTAGTAACAAGTTTGAATCGTTTGTGTGATGTCAGCGGTCTAACGCGGTCACAGGTGCGTACATCGTTAGAACATTTAGCTTTGACACAGGATATAACACAGACTAAAACACCGAAATATACGATTATTACTATAGAAAATTACGAAAAGTATGCTTCGATAACACACTCTCCAGCACAGCGTTCGCACAGGAGTGACACAGCAGTCGCACACCAATCGCACCAATATAATAATATAAATAAATATAATAATAAAAATAAATATAATAATTATAAAAATAGAACTGATGATTATGTTGATGAAAAGGCTGAGGAGAGATACAGGATTTTCGAGAGCAAATCGTTGTTTAATGACTAGCAAAAAACCACCCGATTTCTCGAGTGGCTTTTAGTGCGGTTATTTAAACAAGTCGTATGTCTTCGCTTCTTCGTTTTTTCTTACTTCGATTAGCTTTGCGTTTCCGATGATATATCCGTTTTCATCGTCAGGGGATACGCTGATGTAGCAGTCATGTTTTACACCGTTTTCATCAGTGTAACTTGCCATTTTTGAGCTGAGCAGGTCATCGTGATTCTTAATATAAGAGTTCTTCGTAAGCTCGAATTTCCTAAAACTCTTAGGTATCTCATCTTTACTTATCTCACTGAGTTCGCCTGTGCTTAAATTTAGCAGGTGGTATTTTATTTTCGCACCCACTTGCGACATATTGTTTGATGACTTAAGAAGAGCGTGCTCACCGTTTTTATCTACCTCAATAAAGGTTGTTTTGTCGCCCTGATTAAATCCGGGGATACCCATTTTATCCGTGCTGAAGCTCAGTTCAATGTAGTCGTGAGCACTTCTGTAATGCACAAAAATACCGTTGTATGTTGTGAAAACTACTCGGTTTTCATCAGCGTAGTGTATTTCAATCGCAACAGACCCCACTGAGTCGCTTAAGTTTTCAGGTGCGCCTTCTGCGTACTTATTATCTTCAACTATAATCTGCTGTTTACACAAAGCCTGAATCTCAGAATCTTCAAGCTCGTATCTGTACATAGGAGCAGATGAGTCAGCTTCGAGTTTACTGCCAAATATGAACATACCGCCAAAAAGTGCTGCTGACATACCAACAGGAATGAGCGCTATAATCAGCACTGCGGCTATAACACGTCTTATAGTGTTTGTTTTAGGCTTTGGTGCTTTCGCCTGAGCAATAAGCTTATCGTCTATCATACCGATAGCATCTACGAGTTTTTCGTTATTCACAGAACACACCCTCCTTTATCAGATGTTCTCTTAACGCTTGTCTGCTTCGGTGCAAGGTGGTTTTCACTTTAGCTACGGTAAAAGAAAACTGCTTGCTGATATCTTTGATTGAATCGCCATAAAAGTAACGGCAAATAAAGATATTGCGCTCATCATTAGAGCGACTAAGCAGAAACTTTTCGATAATATCCTTTAGCTCATTAGCTT
>JAZSFG010000125.1:0-14558 GCA_045532065.1 Ruminococcus sp.
TTCCGAGCGCAGTGTACGCAATTACTGTGCTCAAGGTCGCATTGACGGCGCTAAACTTATCGGCAAAACCTGGCACATCCCTGAAGATGCCGTAAAACCGACTCACGCAAATAAAAAGAAAACCGCTCCTACTTTACTTGACATACTACGTCAGCAAAAAGCTAGTAAAATCACCGGCGGAATTTATCACAAGGTTCAAATTGAACTGACATACAATTCGAACCACATTGAGGGTAGCAGACTGACTCACGACCAGACAAGATATATTTTCGAAACCAACACGATTGGCTTTGAAAACGAGGCGGTCAATGTTGACGATATCATTGAAACTGCGAACCACTTCAAGTGCATCGATATGGTAATTGATCAGGCGACTGCTACGCTATCAGAAAAGCTTATCAAGGAGCTACACGCAACATTAAAGACGGGTACTAGTGACAGTAGACTTGATTGGTTCAATGTTGGCGATTACAAGAAACTGCCTAACGAAGTCGGTGGCACAAGCACAACCTTGCCTGAAGATGTTGCAGGTAGTATGCGTAAGCTCCTGAGCGAGTACAACTCCACTAAAGCGAAAACATTCGATGACATAGTTGCGTTTCACGTCGCTTTTGAGAAAATCCATCCGTTTCAGGACGGCAACGGCCGTGTGGGCAGACTTATCCTGTTCAAAGAATGTCTCAAACATAACATCGTTCCTTTCATCATCGAGGATGACCTCAAACTGTTCTATTATCGAGGACTCAAGGAGTGGAACAACGAAAAAGGTTACCTGCTAGACACCTGCCTTACCGCACAGGATAGGTTCAAGGCGTATCTTGATTACTTCAGGATTGAGTATTGAACTAAATAGCACACAAACACAAAGGCTGTACCCTGAATAGAGTACAGCCTTTTTTATTGGATATTTATCTGCATGATTTTGAGTATCTTATTGTATCTATCTACCCTGTCTTTGGAAATCGACCTTTCTCTTTCTGCAGCACTTTTTATCACATCGCGCTTGTGGATGATTCCATTGAAAAATCTGTGTATGAAACTAAACGGATAAAGTGCAGGAAATCTCTCTAAAACAGGATAACGCTTTTTCATGGCGTCAAATCCGACACCGTAGTTGGTTTTCATTTGATCCCATCGTTTTACACTTGTAGCTTTTGCGTTGATTTTGCTAAGATGCCGATTGTTTGAAACCTTACCGAAAGTGCCGCTATCAAAAATAAACTCAACAACATCTTTTATGTCATCGTCAGCTAAAGCATCTTCAAAAAGATGATTGTTTATTTTTGTAACAGCCTGTTCAAAACCTTGGATACCGAGTTCATCGAGAATAGGCACTATATATTCATAGTCAAGTGCACCTTTTTTTCTAATGAGATAAATGTCTAAAAACATTTTTACTCCTGCACCTGAACTCACAAAATGCTTGTAAAGGTGAAAGAGAGAATAAATATAGAAATCGTTATCATTCAGGCTGTATTTTTCGGAACATACCCTTGACGCATTATCGGTCAATGCTTGCAGTATGCTTTTCTGTTTCGCACTGAAACCCTCCATATCGGTATGGAGCTCAACATAATACCGCGGCTCTTTTTTGTACGAAAACTCAACATTTTCAAAGTTTTTATCAAAGATAAATCCCATGCCACCAAGCACCTTGTCGGCATTTTTCTCATCACTAGGACTTACATAAACATCAATATCGCTGGAAGTACGAACCATGTTATCAGGATAAAACCTCTTAAACTCTGTACCCTTTAATACTATGTGTCTGACGGAATTTTCTGACAAACTCTTGCTGATGTTATCGCTCATCATATCGCACTTGAACTGCCTGAAAACAGCCTGATTTACTCTGTCATTAATCTTTTTTCTTTCGTCTTTATCAAGAAGTGATGTAAGGTCATTTTTATCGACCACAATATCGAGCAATGTGACAAGGTTGTGCGCTATCAAAAAGTTTATCCTACTATCGATGTCTTCTTTTGTGTTACATTTTTCAGGCTTATTATCCTTTAAATTCAAGGAGTTACCGATAGATTTACATATCATGTATCCGTTTTCTATATAATTATTCATACCTATCTCCGCAACCCGACAAATAAATTATATACTCTCTTTAACACCCTTCTTGTAAATGGCGAAAAGCACCATACTCGTGAATAAAGCTTATAAAAAAAATCACTTGTTTTGTATTCTTTTCCTTTTCTTGAAAACTCAGTCATTTTTCCGATAACTTGCTGCTTTTCCACTTTTTCTATCACAAAGTCATTATCACCGCAAAAATAGAGAACAGAATCTTTGATTTTTATTATCCTGTGTAATACAAGTTGTCCGTCTGCTCTCTCAAACAACGCAACATCATACTTTCTGTACTCATCGGATTTTTCGATATACACGCTGTCTGTGTGGTCAAAAAGCAGCGGGTACATACTGTATCCGTGTACAGTAGCACTGTAGTATCCCAGGTTGTTCACAATATCACGCGGACTATTCATAAAGAACTCCTGCTTTTCTCAGTTTATCAAGAAATTCATCAAGGTCAACCTTTGCGGTAGTTTCGTCAATATTATACTTTTCTATAATTTTGCTAATAACTTCTTCGTAGGATATCTCTTTTTGCAAAAGTTCCCACACAAAAGCCGAGCTTTTGTTCATTGTGATAAAAACATTGTTGTTATCGGCACTATCATTAACGGATACAGCAATGTATTTACCGGCAAAAGTCCTCAGCACATAATCTGAATTAAGTTTCATAGTTTTCTCCAAAAAATCCCTGTGATGTCATGCTTATCACAGGGACCCTTTTATTATTCCAGCTCTCCCCAATCGATATATCCGTTATCGTGGTCAGCATCATCAAAAGATGCTGATGTGGTGATTACATCATCTTTGTTGATAAACTCAATGTCGATTGAGAGCTTTTCATATATTTCTTTCATATACTCACCTTCCTGTGCTATTGATTACGGCTTTACGATCTGGTCGTAGAAACCGTCAGAGTCCACACTCGGCGGTGTAGAGCTCACATTTTCGCCTGGGAATTTATCTATAATTTGTGCAAGATAAAGCTGGATAGCAGTAGCGTCCAGTATAGTGATATCGTCATCACCATCAACATCCGCAAGCAATACATCTATGTCATCTGTATCTACTAAATCCGCAAGATAACACTGTATCAGTGTAGCATCCATAATGCTTACAACACCATCGTTGTTTACATCGCCCAATATATCAGTTTCTTTGGCTGCAACGCAAAATGTCGACACCATTATCATTATAGCGACTAATAATATAAGTAAAACTTTTTTCATACACTCACCTTATTCTAACTGCGAAAAGTCGATCTCTGCTTCATACACTTCATCTTTATATGAAGAATCGTTTTGAGAGTCGTTGTTTTCTTTATTACTTACGCTTTCGTTTTGATTGTTATTTGATGTATTATCTTTGTTTTTATCGTCTGAATATTGCTTATTGTTTTCAACTTTTTCTTTGCTATCGTTATTATCTTTTGAATCATTATCAGCGTCCGACTTTATTTGTGTGTCCGCATCATCCGAGTTACCGACATCGGTGTTTTGTTTATCATCAGCAATATTGTCTGATATATTTTGAGTCGGGTTTGTTGCTTCAACTTTGTGGTTGCAACCGCAAAGGATTGCAACCGCAAAAGCCAGTATTGTTAATGCAAGAATTACTTTTTTCATAATATTAACCGTTCATCAAAGATTTTGCTAAGTCATAGCTTGCACTACAGCCATAGTAAGTATTTGTACCGGCGTAGTTGTTATAGTGTGTTCTGAAAAGACCGTTAGCGTCTGTGTAACGGATGTATGAGCGAGCCGTGAGTGCCTGTGAATGTGCACTGTCAAGAGCGTCGCCCTCTAATCCGTTGTATGTAACAACCGCTGTGTAAAGTCTGTAGTTTTCACCGTTAAAGTGGTCAGGCACTCCTGAACACTTAATATTCTGAACATACTTGTAGCTGGTTGTTGTATCTACGCCGTTTACATTTGCACCCTTGTACTGAAGTTGATAGTTTTCGGTAGTGCCTGCGTATTTTTGTGTTGTTGCGGTTTTTGCAAGAGCGTAGCCATACTCGGCGTCTGTGTTACTTAAAGCGTTAATCTGGCTGTATACATCTTCGCTGAGCACTGTCACAAATCGCAGACCTGTACCCGCTTGTCCGTAATGGTCGGCATTTTCTTTTTCTATGTCACGAATCTGCACACCAAGAAGGTCATATCCCGGATACTTACCGCTGTTGTCATAAAGTTTTGTGTCGGCTTCTTCTTTATCGACATCTTCTACTGAAATCCAATGAGCATAAACATCAGTATCGTCTTTGTACTGTTCATTCCAGTTAATAGGTCTTGCATCATTGTTGTTATCCTCATCAAGATACCAACCCTTGAACACATAATTGTTATGAGTTAAATACTCAAATTCAGGGATATCGTAGAAAGAGTTGAGTGTGCCGTCAGCTTTTAAAGTAAAGTTTTTGTCACCATCAGGTGCATCCGCACCGTTTTCGTAGTAGGTTCTGAAAACATCGTAGTCGATGTCATCGTTGTTTGCGTGGAAAGTAACCTTGAACGCTTCTTTCCATTTAGCAGTCAACGTCACGTTTTCGCAAACACCTGCGTCTATTTCAGTAACCCTGTTGTCACCTTCATCGTACCAGCCAAGGAACTTATAGCCCTCTCTGCTCGGAACAATGTGCGAGATGTCAGTTTCGTAGCTCCAGATGTGACCTGTCAGATATGACAGCTCTCCATTTATCAGCACAGCATAGTCCTGCATATCTGTAACATAGTCTTCGTGTGTCTGAGTAAAATCTAAATCAAAGGTAACCGTATATCTCTTTGGCTGGAGCTCAATAGTTAAAAGCTGTGTCTGATGCTCAGGAGTAAGTCCGTCAAGAGCGCTGTATCGGGCACTGCCGTTGTAATATACATAAAACGGAGCTGTATCAGCAACATAGGTGCTTTCATCACCGCCGATAGTGTAGCTATTGAGCAATACTGCGTAATCGTAAAGAGAGTGGCCGTCAGTATTTGTACGCCATACGTCGTACGAATTGCTACCTGTACCGTCTGCTGAAAGTGCGGTATCCTGACCGACTATCGTGTCACCGTCTTTCATCTGTGTAATTACAGGCCAGTCCTGCGGATGGTTGCCGTGGTTGAAATCATTATAAAGCACTAAAACATCAGTTGTGCTTGGGCGGAAGCCTTCGCCGATTGTTGTTGCGTTTACTGCATAGTGTAAAGCAAAATCGTGTGGTTCAAACACCAAAAATGCGTTCACATCTGCAACAAGCGGCTCAACATCGGTAAATTCCGCCATAAAGCTGTTACTTTCACTCTCGTGGAAATAGCTGTTCTCGTAGTCAAACATTACTGCCTGATTTATACTTTCAGGCTCGTTCTGATACTTAACATCGTAGTTAGGATTCTGGATAAAAATTCTGTACTGTGCACCGTCATCCGGAACAGTTGTAAATCCATAGTTACCTGTACCCATCGGCTCGGTAATCTCCACCATACCCATATCGTTATACGCGATGTTGATTTTTTGTGTATCGACTGTTTCTGCGTATCCGTTAGGAAGTATTTTTTGCAAATAAACAGTAATCGCGTGTGTACGATCACCGCTGTTAATGACACGCACCTCGTTTTCGTTGCCGTCTAAGTAGTAGTAGCCAGCAACAGAAATGATACCCTCTACTGTAAGTGGTGCTCTCCATTTAGCTCGAAGTGTTATATCATCAAACAGCTCATCGCCACTGTGTACCACTTTATCGGTCATTTCGCCGTTTTCGACAACATAAAAACCGTCGAACACATACCCGCCGTCTTTTGACACAGCGTAGTCATTAAGGTTTGGCACTACAATCTGCTTAGTAGCTACCTTGTTATCTGTTGTGCCATCAGAAAATTTACCTCCGTCAGGCTCAAATGTAACTGTGTGGGTGTTGATAGAAATAACTGCCTTTACTTCGCCCTTTTGAACATCACTCTCGAAGTAAGCACCCGTTAAAGTTGTATCTGCATTAGGGACTTTTCCGCCGATTACTTCTATTGTTGCGTGATAACGCTTATCATCTGTACAGTATTCAGTGTATTTTTCAGTAGTATGAGGGTCTGAGATTTCTGTACCGTCTTTCGCAGGAAGAACTGTTCCGTCAGGCAGGAAATATGAAACCACCTCAACGCGGTAGTGATAGTTTGCACCGTCTGTGGTTGTTGCCCATACAGGGTACGAACCTTCGCCCTCGCCGTTTTCGTCAAGAGTTACTGTAATAAAAGCGTCCTTGTGCTGAGTAATAGCTGACCAATCAACCCCCTCGCCTTCAACAAATGGGCTGTCATACCAGCAGGTAACCTTCGCATGCACTGCAACCGGTAAAATCTTCTCAGGCAAAGTTTTCGCCTCGTCGTCAAGCTCCACGCTGAATGTAAAGTCGTGGTTACTAGGTGCACATTTAAGCTCAGCTGTAATTATTACATTGCCGTCGCTGTCTGTGTTTTTCGTAATAAACTCAAGCTCATAGCCTGTTTTTGCAATTTCAACCGTGTAATCGCTACTCTGTGGCACATTTTGTGCTACCGCTGATGTAGCTGTGTATACGGTTTCATTATCTGCATAGCTTACAGAATAACCGTCAACATTAAACTCGCTTTCTCCATCCCAGCTGATGTTTTTTGTAAGAACATCTTCGTAGTTATTCGAGCTTTGTGGCTTAGTCATCAAATCATAAGCGACGTTATGCATAGCTTTGTCGTTATTTATGCTACCATCTTCCGCTTTGTGATTAATGGTTATATTCACATAAACATCAACTCCCTTTTCCCACTGTGCTGTGAGAACATAAGGTGTTGAAATGCTTTGTGTAAGGGTCTGCGAACTTGTGAACAAGTTACCGTCCTGGTCTTTCCAGCCTGTGAAAACATAGCCTTCTTTTTCAGGAACTTCATCCCACACATCAATAGAAGAACCTGTTACGTGGTACTCTTTTTTGAGCTGAGTGCTATCATCTTTGTATGTAACAGAATTGTAGAACAGGTATCTGGTTCTGTCAGCGTTGTGCATAATAAGCAACTGGTCGTCAATCTTTGTTGACTCGTCAGTTGTATAGTAAAGCTTGTATGAGCCTTCGTCAAGCACATTTGAGTATGTACCTGTTGCGCTTGATACCTTCTTAAGCTCAACAAACTCTCCTCCATCTATATTTTTAGCATAAATTGTAGAGTTTTCGGATACATCTTCAAGGTTAACCCTTGTACCGCTCGCTGTGTGAGTAGCTGAGTCGTATGTGCCATCAAGATAAACCTCTACTATACCATTGTAGATAGGCTCTGTTGTATCGTAAACGTAGGCATAAGCATACTTTTCTGTGTTGCTCTGGTCTTTGTATTCACCACGCACTTCTACCATATACTGAGTGTTAGGATTAAGACCATCGAACAGGATAGTACCGTCATCTTGTTTCACGCCTTCTTTACCATCAATAAAGTAGCGACAGCGTGAATCAAGGTTATCAACAAGAGTAAGTGTATATGCTGTGGTTTTTGTAGTAGGCTTTTTGAATACATATACTGTAGTTGTAGCAGTACCGCTTGTTTTTTCGTGGAACTTACAGGTGTCTTTTGTTATTGAAAGCTGTACCTGTGCATCACCTGTAGAAGAAGTGCTTGTTCCCGCTACATCGCCGGTAATAAAGTAATCTCCATTTTTGGTGAGCGTAATATGGTCATCACCGCTGATGATTCTTCCGCTGGTAACATCACTTTCTACACAAGTGATGTGAACAATAGCAGACTCGCCGAGCAGGTCTTTTACATTACGTGTGTCACCCTCAAACAAGCCGATAGTAACATTGTCTATATCACTTGAAAGGTTATAGTCAACGATGCCGCTGTAATTATATGTCTGCCACCACAAAATACCGGAACTTGTTACAGTACCTGTGTGTGAATCTGTCGCAATTTCATTGCCGTCTTTATCATAAACAGTTACCTTGATGGTGCCGTTGTATGCATTGTTATCAGCAATAGAGGAACCGGTACCTGAGGTGTTGGAACCATAAATAGCAGCCCAGCAGTAGCCCTGTCCCGTAAAGCTGTCTTTGTATGTACGACCTGCCATATTGTTACTGGCTGCAATCTTACTGTTGTAAATCTCGACCTCTCCGTCGGTGCCATCGATATAATACATATTGTGAGAGTTGTACACATACAGATAAGTGCCGAGTGTGCTCTCCCATTTATAGGTCAGCTCATAAGGGTTGCCGTCATAACCCGTTAGCCTTGCTTCTAAAAGCTCAGAAGAACGCAAATCGCTCTGAGCCCCACGCATAAAGCTGACGATTTCAACCGTCGGTGTAGCCTTAGGTGTTATTGTATCCTGTGCGTAAACTGTTAAATTAACAGAAAACACTGAAAACAGTATGCACAAAACAAGCAAAAGACTCATCAGTTTATTAATTCTGCTTTTCATATATGTCCTCCTTACCGTCGTAAGCACATCAAACAATACGACATTTTCACATCATAATTGTATACCTATAATGTACGAATGTAAACACTTTTGTACAATTTACTGATAAATCTTTACATCTGGCTGAAAACAGTACAAAAACACAGTAAAAGCCAAATGCGAAAGCGGGAGCAGTTTGAGAATATTCTTAACAACAAAGCACAACGCTTTGCGCAAACAGATAGGCACAAAAAAGCCGAAAGACTAGTTCCCCCGACTCTGAAATTAAATATTGCAAACAGAAAGGCTGTACCCTAGCTTTAGGATACAGCCTATTTGACATATAAACATGCCATCACTCTAATTCAGTTGTCCTTGTTTTGCTAACTCATCAACAGTTTCTAAATTCAAACTATAAAAACGGACATTTCCATCAGTTTTCTTAATGATCAAATTTTTTTCTGATATAAATTTTAATCTATTTGAAATAGTTGTTCTACTGGATCTAGACGCATCTATCAACTCCTGTGTGCTTATTCCATTTTCAGAAAACAAGCTCGCTTGAATTAGCAAATAATAAATAGGACCATACTTCTCAATCGACCCAGGAAGATATTTTATACAAGCTTTATAATAATTTAGCTGTTCACACCTTTTTGCTAAAGCAGCTTCTAACTGATGCAATGAATCCCTGATAATATCTATAAACATAATAATAAACGGAGTCAAATCTCCTTTGTTATGTTTATCGTTACACACTTTAAAGGCTTCGTAGTATAATTTAATATTCTCCTTAATAGAATACGAAATTCTATATGCTATTATTGATTCAAATTCTTTTGACAACAAATAGCTACTGATAAACCTTGATGTTCTACCATTTCCGTCATAAAAAGGATGAATATAGCCAAATAGAAAATGGAATATTGAAACTCTAAACAAAAATTCTATCTTTTCATCATTCAGAATATCAAGAGCTTTTTCCATATTATCAATAATCTTTTCTTCCGGATACAAACCTCTATGGATCTCTTTTTGGGTTGTACTAAGAACTGATGTTGAATCTTTTCTAAAAATTATCCCATCTGGTAAATTGTCAGGATCGTCTTCTTCAATCTCACTATACACAAGATCGTTATATAAGTTACGTATATCTTGACAAGTTTTAAATTCCATTATATCGTCATTCTGCAACATCAAGTATTTTTGCACTAACCCCATATAACGCTTACCGTGACTTTTTGTTTTGAGTTCTGTTAACACGCTATTAATTTCTCGTCTGGAACTGTAAACACCTTCTATATCGTTTGTCAAAACAATTTCATCTATAAGGCAACGCTGTGCAAACTGATGTATTGCAATTTCAGGCAAAGAATCTCTCAGCTCTTTTATGCGTTTGTCTGTTTTATAAATATCTACTGTTTTGCTATAAAGTGAAGGATCTAATACAAAAAAAGCAGGAGAACCACTAACAGAAAAATCAATGTGTATTGAATTCTCACTATTAAAGCGATCTTGGTAAATATTATTATAATTCTTTTTGTCTTTATAAAAGAGTTTTGATAATGATATATACTCCATGTATTCCACCTACCTTATTAACATTTTATGTAGAATTCTAATAATTATGCCTGGGTTTTCGAATACCAATTAACAAAAAAAGTGCTAATTTGTTAATTGCTTATCATTATACTACTAGCTATACCCAAAATCAAGTGTTATTTGTTAATAGTACTGTTAATTCTAATAATATAGTATCCCGAAACACTAATTTTACGTCTTCTGTATTACTCCATTCTACCTAAATACTATGAAGTTTCTACCCCAAATAAACATCAATAAACATCAAATCGGCTATAAATAAAAAAAGACCGCTTGGGTGTCCGTGTAAAACGGCTTAACCAAGCTCAAAAAATGGGGTCCCCGAAATCTGGGATTTTGGGGAGAGGAGGAGCAACAAAGCGCGTACTGTGGCGATTTTTAAGCAAAAAATAAAATCGCCGCAAACAAGCGACGTTTGCGACGACGATGGAGCTGATAACCGGATTCGAACCGGTGACCTCGTCCTTACCAAGGACGTGCTCTGCCTCCTGAGCCATATCAGCGTATTCTGTTTATTAGCACGAGCACGCAACACTAGCTTCAGCAGCGTGCTAAGATATAATACCACAAGTAAGCGAGAATTTCAACAGTTATTTTGCTGTTAGGCTTCCTTCTTTGTTTTTAGCAAAGAAAAGGGCGACCATCGGCCGCCCTTACGTTTTACTATATTAGTTTTGTACGCTAAATTTCACGCCTATGGTTCAGCGATTAATCTTCCTCGTAACTCATAACTTCTTCCTGAATTTCAGGGTAAGCTGAAAGCATAGGCTCTATATCCTTGCCTTTTATTTTTCTGTCGATATAGTTCTTTGTGATCTTCATTGTTACACCACACAAAGCCACAACGCAGATAAGGTTCGGGAACATCATCAGAGCGTTGAATGTATCTGAAATATCCCACGCAAGAGATGAAGTCATCAAGGCGCCTGCCATAATCATCAGCACAAAAACGACCTTGTACACAACAGTAGCTTTTGAGCCGAACATAAACTCAAACGCTTTTGAGCCATAATGTGACCAGCCGAGAATTGTCGTAAATGCAAACAGGAAGATAGCGACAGCTACGAACATTGAGCCGTAGTTTACACCGCCGAAAGTAAACACTGTTCCAAACGCGTCAGCAACTAAAGTTGCGTCAGTTACACCATCAATAACCTTGCCTGTTTCGAAGTTGTACAGACCTGATGTGAGGATAACAAGAGCTGTCATAGAGCACACAACGATAGTATCAACGAAGATTTCGAAGATACTCCACATACCCTGACGTACAGGCTCTTTTACCTTGCCTGAACAGTGAACCATAACAGAAGAACCAAGGCCTGCTTCGTTTGAGAACACGCCGCGCTTGAAGCCCTGAGTGATAACGACGCTTACAAGGTAACCAATACCGCCGCCTGCAACAGCGACAGGCTTGAACGCAGTAACAAAAATATTCTTTATCGCGATGCCAATCATATCGTAGTTCACGCCGATAACAGTAAGTGAACCGATAACAAAAAGCACTACCATAACCGGTACGAGTTTTTCAGCAACAGCGCCGATTCTCTTTACGCCACCCAGTACAATAAGACCGGTAAGAATAAGGATTATACCGCCGATAACAGCAGAGTACAGAGTAACGGCAGATTTACCCTCGCCGTAAAGTACAACCGAAGAGAGCTTTTCGAAGTTAAACGCAGACTGAACGTTTGCAACAATCTTGTTTACCTGACCCATATTACCGATACCGAAAGCCGCAAGTACAGTAAATGCAGCAAAAAGATAACCGAGCACAGCACCGATTGTTTTAAAGCCCTTCTTAGAACCCAAGCCGTACTTAAGCGAGTACATCGCACCGCCAGACCACTCGCCGTCTTTGTTTTTACGACGGTAGAAAATACCGAGAACATTCTCGGAGAAACCTGTCATCATACCGAAGAATGCAGCAACCCACATCCAGAAAACAGCACCCGCACCACCTGTATAGATAGCAGAAGCAACACCCGCAATATTACCTACACCGACAGTAGCCGCAAGAGCTGTACACATCGACTGGAACTGCGAGATTGACTTATCTTCCTTGCTTGTGTGACCGGAAACACTCTTTTTGAAGATACTTCCGATAGTGCTCTTAAACCAGTGACCAACGTGGCTTAACTGGAAAAACTTAGTAAGAAATGTCATCAGGATACCCGTACCAACAAGCAGCACGAGAGCAACAGGACCCCACACAACGGAGTTGACAGCACCGTTTATAGAGCCGAGTTTTTCAAAGAAAACGTCCATAACTACCCCCAAAAATAATATAAAAATACACGCAACCTGCGCAAAAAAGACAATAAAAAAGAGCATCGCTCACGCAACGCCCAAAAGTCAAAACACGCCCACAAAGGCTGTATCCGTCCTTTTGCCTGAGAGATTAAGCGTAGCGCTTTTGCACCTTCGGCATCCAATACTGGAATTCTCCGGAAATTCGTCCACCGACGGTCGCTTTAGCTTCTGTCGGTTTCACCCGATATATCTATATTCATTATCTCTAATATCATATACTGAACGGTCATAAAAATCAAGAGTAAAAGCCAAATTTCAGGCTTTTGGGCCACAATTTGCGTAATTTTCAGATTTATGCTATAATGCGACAAAGAGGACGGTGTATGAAATGGACTTAAACGACCTGTTTGAAGTTTTCAAATCCAGATGCTCTACAATTAAACACTTTATCCGCACAAAAGTAGGACGAAATATGTTTTTAATCGCATGCGCGGTTTTTGTCAGCCTGTTTTTTGCTCCGCTGTTTCAGGGAGCTGTCGGCGCGGCTATATTCGGATGCGTCGGTGCTCCGATGGTCGCAATGGCGTGGCGCAGATACGATATGAGACACGCTATGGTTCCTGCTGTATTCCTTTGCGTACCGATGGTAGTCGATATGATTTTATACCACTCAATCAGCATTGCGTCGTGCTTGCTTGTTGCTGTCGTGTGTACAATAGCTGTTTCGATTCACCCGGCGTTTCATTTTGTTAAAGCAACAAAAGACACTCTCTACGCGTATCTCGCTATGGGTGGTGTGTGCGTATGTATAGTAGTACTCGCGTCACTTCTGATACTGCTCGTATCCATCGCGTGGTGGCTGTTCTGTCTGTTTCTGTTTCTCGCTATTGTCGCGATGTTCTTCACTGTTGTTCTGTCGAGTGCCGCGTACACAGCTACTGACGCAAAACGTCAGGCTCGAAAAAAACAACACAAACAGGAGCACATCGAATACGACAGCTACGATTTCGACACAATTGCTCAGGATATCGGACTCAAAAACGAGCTCGACCCTTCTGCTCACAACCGCACAAGCACACGCCGCCGCAAAGCTGAGGACGAGCCGATTTTCTACGACATTGATGAATAAAGTTAATCTATAAAAATAAAGGACAGTGAAAACTCACTGTCCTTTTTATATTGCGAAATTTGCGTTACCTTAAGAGTCGCTTGCACATATCGATGTACTTGTCGACCTGTTCTTTATTAAGATAGTAGTAGCGTCGACCGCTTGTATACTCGTAGTCGACGAGGTCAGCGTCCACAAAACGCTTGTTAATCATTCTCAGTTTCGCAGGAGCAATGTTAATCTCACGCGACAACTCTAGCAAATAGTACGGGCGCTTAGCGTAGCACATAAGAATGTTCAGGCTATCCTTGTCGCTTAAAATCGACAGGAAGTTTTCGACCGAATGCTGTTCGAGTTTTAGCGCGTAGTACTCGTCACACAAAAAGCCGTTTAAAAGGAACACCGAGCCGTCGTGGTACTCTTTGCAGAAGTAGCTGACGGTGTACATATAGCTGATGTAAAGCTCTACTCTCTCGTTTAGCTGAATCGCCTCGAAGATATCGTCGAATTTCAGAATCTGACAAAAATAGTCGTAGTCGATTTCCATCAGGTTTGCGTATCGCTTTTGCTGTTTCTTCGCCTGTAAAACTGCGTCCTGCTCGAATTTTTTGAACACATTGTACATACTGATAATAATGTGTCTTATTCTCATTTTTGTCTCATCAGGGTATTCAAAGAGATTCAGTATTTTCTCTTTTGCGTCACTGTCGAGTCCCTCGATGTCGCAGATGAACTTTTTCATCGCGTCCATTTCGCCACCCGGCCAGTCCTCACAGTTTGACTGAGAATACTCGTTGATAAAACATCCGCCGATGTAGTCAAAAAGCTGCTCAACAGGGTATGAGTCGTACTTTTTCATAAGTGCATCAAAAGAGTTGATGTTCTGATAGTCAAACAAAAACGCTTTTACGACACCCTGCAGGATATTAGAGAAAGAAAACGCAGAGATTTCAGCCTTCACAAACGGACTGAGCTCGTTTTCAAAAGCTTTCATAATGTCGTTATATAAGACCTGCTTTGCACACAGGATATTGATTTTAGGGTCGTTTGTGTTGAGTCCGTAACACGAGTCAAGATAGTTTACATAAGCTCCGCAGAACTCAAAAAGCGGTCTGTT
>JAZSFG010000186.1:0-8101 GCA_045532065.1 Ruminococcus sp.
AAAAAGGACGGAAAGCTAATTTTAGTCACTGCTATTACTCCTACTCCTGCGGGTGAGGGCAAGACTACAACTACTATCGGTCTTGCTGACGGTATGAACGCACTCGGCGAGAACGTATGCGTTGCTTTAAGAGAGCCTTCCTTAGGCCCTGTATTCGGCGTTAAGGGCGGTGCTGCCGGTGGTGGTTACGCTCAGGTAGTTCCGATGGAGGACATCAACCTCCACTTCACAGGTGATTTCCACGCTATCGGCGCTGCGAATAACCTTTTAGCTGCTATGCTTGATAACCATATTTATCAGGGAAATTCATTGAATATTGACCCACGACGCATCACATGGAAGCGTTGTGTTGATATGAACGACAGACAGCTCCGTTTTGTAACTGACGGTTTAGGTGGTAGAGTAAACGGCGTGCCTAGAGAAGATGGCTACGACATTACAGTAGCTTCTGAAATTATGGCTGTGCTGTGTCTTGCTAACTCTATCGAGGACTTAAAAGCTCGTCTTTCACGCATTATCGTGGGCTATACATACGACGAGAAGCCTGTCACAGCAGGTGACTTAAAGGCTACAGGTGCTATGACAGCACTTTTAAAAGACGCGTTAAAGCCAAACCTCGTTCAGACATTAGAGAAGACTCCGGCTTTAGTTCACGGCGGACCGTTTGCTAATATTGCTCACGGATGTAACTCTGTTATCGCTACAAAAATGGCAATGAAGCTTGCTGATTACGCTATCACAGAAGCAGGTTTCGGAGCTGACTTAGGTGCTGAGAAGTTCTTAGATATCAAGTGCAGATACGCAGGTCTTAACCCATCTGCTGTTGTTATCGTAGCTACTATCCGCGCACTTAAAATGCACGGTGGTGTTCCAAAGACAGAATTAGGCGGAGAAAACTTAGAAGCACTCAAGAAGGGCGTGCCTAACCTTTTACGCCACGTTTCAAATATTAAAGACGTGTATAAGCTTCCATCAGTTGTTGCTGTTAACCGCTTCCCGACAGACACTGACGCTGAGGTTGAACTCATTATTGAAGAGTGCAAGAAGTTAGGCGTTAACGTTGTACTTTCTAACGTATGGGCTGAAGGCGGTCAGGGCGGTATCGAACTTGCGAAAGAGGTTATCCGTCTTTGTAACGAAGAAGACAGCTCAGACTTTACTTTCTCTTATGAACTGGATGGTACAATCGAGGATAAAATCGAAGCAATTGTCAGAAAAGTTTATCGCGGTGACAATGTGCTTTTCTCAAAGCAGGCTAAAAAGCAGATTGCTGACCTCACAAAGAATGGTTTCGATAAGATTCCTGTTTGTATCGCAAAAACTCAGTACAGCTTCTCTGACGACCCTACTAAACTCGGCGCTCCTGACAATTTCGACATTGAGGTTAAGAATGTAAAGGTAAGCGCAGGTGCAGGTTTCGTTGTTGTACTTACAGGCGATATTATGACAATGCCGGGACTCCCGAAAGTTCCTGCTGCTGAGAGAATCGACGTTGACGAAAACGGCGTAATCTCAGGCTTGTTCTAAGAAAAAACATTTGTTATTGACCGACAGGGTATAATGCTCTGTCGGTTTTTGTTTAGACAAAACGAAAAGACCTCGTAAGACTGAGCCTACGAGGTCTTTGTTAATTTAATTTACAGTTGTGAGTCAATCATGGCGACAAAACGCTGGATTCGTGTTGCATCTAAAATTCTTATTGAGCCGTCTCTGTTAGCGTCAGCTGCATCCAGACGTTCCTGTGGAATGATTTCGATTTCAGCTATGTGTCGCTGAATGGTCGTAGCGTCAGTAATACTTATTTTGCCATCGCCGTTTGCATCACCGAGTTTATATAGGTCTTTAGAAGTCGGGATGAATATGTTCGTAAAACCTTCGGTGTTGTATGTGCTTTCTGATACATTGACTTTCTTTGAAATGCACTGAACAGTGTATGTGTAGCTTTCGTTTTCAGTAAGACCTGTATGGAAGTAACTATTTGAGTCAGTGTCAACTAATTTTTCAAAGCCTGAGCTTGTTTTAATATACAAGCGGTATTTTTGAGCACCCTCGACTTCGTCCCATGTGATTTTTGTACCATTACTGAAATTTTCAAAATCTGTAATCTGCGGTGTTTCTAAAATGCTAATAGTAAAACTACAATTTTCGCTAAATTCACTTGCAAATTTGCCGATTGTGTTAGCACATACTATAATATAAGTGAAGGTGTTTCCCACTTTTGCTGATGTATCTGTAAACGAATTTTTGTTATAGTCTAATGTAGCTAGTAAGTAGTAACCGTACTCATAACCAATTTTTTTGTATATGTGATACTGGTAGTCAGAATCACCTGTTCCATATACCTGTTTCCATTGTAATGTTACGCCTTTTTCACTGACGTCTGCTTTAACTACACGCGGAGTCTCAAACGGATAGTTTGCGTATTGCTGAGAGTTATCGTTTGCAGTAGCAGAGAGGTTTTGTGGGTCTACGCAATACAGATTTTCTTTATAGTCTGTACCTGCGTACCATTTAACAAAGCCGTCTCTACACAAAATAGGTTTACAATCAGACACCAAGAAGTCATTGGAATAGATCTCAGATGTAAGGTCACCATTTTCGTTTATTGTTGCCATTTTTGTATATTTTTCACCGGTAGCCTCCACTGTTTCTTCCCAGATAACCAACAGCTTTGTGTTGTTGATTTTAACAAGGTGAGGGTTTGAAACACTGATTTCGCTATCTGCTGAATAATTAGTCAATCTTTTTACTGTGGAAGAAGAGAAGTCTTTAGCTGTAACGGCAACATAGATGTTTCTTGTATCATCCGGATTAACGTCATAATCTTCGTAGTTTACTACGTTTCCGGCGATAATGCAGTTGTTATCAGTTAATTCAAATCCACCAACAGTAGTACCTGTCCAGTTTTCGCCTAAAGTTCCTGTTTTGTTAAGGTCGATAACGTCGAATCGTTCATATCTTCTCATAAGGTCAGGGGCGGAAGATGAAAGAACGATAGAGCGAGGATAAGCGTCACCGTGGTCTACAGTGTAGATACAATAGCCATCTGTTTCTATAAACTGGTTAAACGAATGACTTGTGTAAGCGTAACTACCGAAATAAGGATGAGAAACCTCGTGGTAAGACTTTATTAACTCATCAGTTTCTTGGTCAACTAAGAACATCATATTAGCCTGATGATTTAAGCCGTCTTTAGGGTTAGTATACATCTCGTGACTGGTGAAAACATATAACACTCCGTTTAATTCAGTCATTCTGAGTGAACCGGCACGGAAAGGAATCGTAGTGTTTGCGCCGTATACAGAGGTAGAACCGAGTCTTTCCCAGAGTTTTGAGTATTTTACTATACGAACAACTTCAGCACTATCGCTCTCGTCAAGATTTGTGCAACCAAAAACAAGATAGTTGTACTCTTTTCCTGAGTAAAAACCTCCGAATATCGGCAACTCAAGTGACAATGTTTTAGTACTGAGAAGTTCTGTGGCGTCAGAAGAATAAGTTTCAATTAACACTTCATTCGCTTTTGTTTCACTATCTTCGATATACTCAATTCTTGTTAAAGAAGAATCACTATTTTCTACAAGATATGAATTAACTGTATGAGCATAATTCCATATATATTCGTTCTTGGATAAATTGTAATTTTTCTTTCCTTGTAAGGCTGTCACATAAGCGTTGGATGAAGCACTCGTCTGTGATACAGACAAATCCTGTGCTGACGCAGGAAATGCCGCCACAGCTAATGTGCTGACAAAAAGCATTGTGAATACGATAAAAATTGATGTTATTCTTTTAAACACAAAAACAACTCCTTAAGAAAAATATCAATATTTAATATAATAGTATTATAACACCATGTGTGGTTCTAAACAATAAGCAAAATTGATAAAAATAATATATTATTTAAGCGTACTGTGAGCGGTTACGTCTCAAACTCGACTTTATGAGGGCTACGCACCTCGGCACTTCTGTGTCATGCCTCGTTGTGCTGCGCTGTTCCTTGGAAAAACTTCTACTCGTCTAACCACTCTATAGTCACGTTGTGACTTCTGAGTAGTCCCGACTCGCACGTCGTTTTCTCGAGGGCTACGCACCTCGGCACTTCTCTCTTGTAAAGTGCTAAAATGTGTGCTATAATATGCTGTTATAAAGATAAACTGTGGAAATGGGTGTTTTTTCGTGAAGGTTAAAGAAATTATTAATAGAGAGAAACCGTCACTGTCGTTTGAGGTGTTCCCACCGAAAACACAGGATAACTTCGATATTGTATCAACTGCTGCACTGAATATTGCACAGCTTGAGCCTGATTTTATGAGCGTTACATACGGCGCAGGCGGAACAACTGCGAAATATACTGTTGAAATTGCAAAGAGTATCTTAGATAAAGGAGTCACCCCGCTTGCTCACCTTACCTGTGTTTGCTCTACAAAGGAAAGTATTAAAGAAAAGCTTTGTGAGCTTAAAGCAAACGGTATTGAGAATATCCTCGCTTTACGAGGTGATATTCCTGCGGGTACACAGCCACAGAGCTGGGATTTTAAATACGCAAGTGAGCTTGTGTCATTCATAAAAGAAAACGGGGATTTCTGTGTTGGTGGTGCGTGCTATCCTGAAAAGCACGTCGAGTCACTCTCGGAAAAAGACGACCTTATGCACCTGAAACATAAGGTTGAGTGCGGATGTGATTTCTTAACGACACAGATGTTTTTTGATAACGACCTTTTCTATAAATATCTTTTAAGAGTAAGAAGTGCTGGTATTATGGTGCCTGTGATTCCTGGTATTATGCCTGTTACAAACGGCAGACAGATTAAGCGAAGCTGTGAACTGTCGGGTGCGATACTTCCTGACAGATTCAAGAGGATTGTTGAGCGTTTTTCTGATGACCCTAAAGCTATGGAGCAGGCGGGTATCGCGTACGCAACAGAGCAGATTATCGACTTGTTTGCAAACGGTATTAACGCTGTGCATGTTTACTCGATGAACAAGCAACATGTAGCACAGAAAATCAAAGAGAACTTAAGCGAGATTTTTAAGTAATTTTTATAGATTTTTGCATATAACTACTGCAGGGTGAAAGTATGGATAAGGCGGTACAGACATTTTATGTCGATGCAGAAAAAGTGAATATAAATAAAAAACTTGTACTGAGATTTCTTAAAGTCAGAGGAGAGGCAACAAAGGAAGTAAAAGAGCTACTGGACGACTGTATAAACGAGTTTAAGTCTTATGTATCGTACAAAGCGTGTTACAGGGTATTTGACCTAAGCGTGGGTGACAATTCTGTCGGGTTTGGTGATGAGATGGTGCTTAATAGCGAGAATCTCAAAAAGAACTTAAACGGATGTGATAAAGCCTTGGTTTTTGTGGCGACTACATCTCTCTCAGTTGACAGGCTGATTCACAAGTATTCGAATACTCAGATAAGCAGAGCCCTTGTTATTGATGCAGTGGCATCTGCTTCTGTTGAAGCATTCTGTGACATTTTATGCGAGAAGTTTGAAGCGGATTTTGATGCGGATACATCACCGCGTTTTTCTCCTGGGTATGGAGACTTGGATATATGTGTACAAAAGCAGGTTGTGGATTTGTGTGATGCTACCCGTCAGGTCGGTGTCACGCTTTCTAAAAAATTCACTATGATACCGAGAAAGTCGGTGTCGGCGATTGTCGGAATTAAATCGCAGTAGTGTGGGAGTAAAATTATGAACGTAATCGAGAGAATAAATAAAGGAATTCTATATATAGACGGAGGTCTCGGCTCATCACTCATAAAAATGGGGCTTGAGAGTGGCACTATGCCTGAGGTGTGGAATATCACAAACGCTGATAAGGTAGTGAGTCTTCACAAAGCGTACTTAGATGCAGGCGCACAGGTTATCACAACCAACACCTTCGGTGCAAATGAGCTGAAAATCGAAGAGTGCGAATATAGCTTAGAACAGCTTGTCACAAGCGGCGTTAATAACGCAGTAAAAGCTATCGAGCTTTCAGGTAAAGTAAAGGGCGAGGACGCGTACGTTGCGCTGTCTGTCGGCCCTACAGGAAAGCTCTTAAAACCGCTTGGCGAAATAGAGTTTGAGGACGCAGTAAGCGCATTCGCAAAAACAATGAAACTCGGCGAAAAAGCAGGTGCTGACCTCATTATTATCGAGACTATGAGCGATACATACGAAGCAAAGGCAGCACTTCTTGCCGCAAAAGAGAACACCTCGCTCCCTGTATTTGTGACGGTTGCTTTCGACGAAAAAGAGAGCCTTATGACTGGTGCTGATGTTGTGTCGGTTGTCGCTATGCTTGAGGGTCTTAAAGCGGACGCTATCGGTATAAACTGTGGTTTAGGACCACACCAGATGAAGAAGATAGCAGAAAAATTTGTAAAGTACAGCTCACTTCCTGTTGTTGTCAGCCCTAACGCAGGTATGCCGAAAAATGTCGACGGAAAAACTGTTTACGACATCGACGAAAACGAGTTTGCACTTAAGATGAAAGAGATTTTAGAACTCGGTGTGCACGGCTTAGGCGGATGTTGCGGTACTACACCAAAGTATATTGAAGCGACAGTTAACGCGACAAAAAATATGGCTGTAAAGCCTGTAGAGAAAAAAGACTACACTGTAGTGTCGTCGTATACACACGCGGTTGTTTTTGATAAAAAACCTGTTATCGTCGGCGAGAGAATCAACCCGACAGGTAAGCCGAAACTAAAGCAGGCGTTAAGAGATAAGGAACTCGATTATATTTTAAGCGAGGCTGTTTTACAGCAACAAAACGGAGCACACGTGCTCGATATTAATGTCGGTCTGCCTGAAATTGACGAGGTAAAAATGCTCAAAGACGTGCTGTGCTCGGTACAGGCAGTAAGCGATTTACCAATTCAGCTCGACAGCTCAAACGCAAGTGCTTTAGAACAGGCGATGCGCGTTTGTAACGGCAAGCCGATGATAAATTCCGTCAACGGAAAGCAAAGCAGTATGGACGCAGTGTTCCCACTTGTTAAAAAGTACGGCGGTGTTGTAGTAGCGCTTACTTTAGACGAAAACGGGATCCCTGCTACCGCTGATGAACGCGTAAAAATCGCAGAAAAAATCATAGCTGAAGCGAAAAAATACGGAATAGAGAAGAAGGATATCGTTGTTGATGCACTCGCTATGGCGGTGAGCTCTGATAAAAACAGTGCACAGGTTACTATTGATTCTGTAAGAAAACTCACACACGATTTAGGTGTGAACACAATTTTAGGTGTGTCAAATATCTCGTTTGGGTTACCAAGTAGAGAGATGCTAAACTCGAGTTTCCTGACACTTTGTTTTGAAAACGGACTAAGCTCAGCTATTATGAACCCGATGTCAAAAATGATGAAGCAGGCATACGTGAGCTTTAATGCACTTAAAGGTTATGACGATAATTTTGAAAGCTACATCGCTTTTGCAAGCGGTGAAGAGCAAAGCGTTAGTAACAGCAAAAACAACGAAGAAATGACACTCTCGTTTGCTATCGAAAAAGGCTTTAGTGCGAAAGCGTACGACATCGCAAAAGAACTTACAAAAAGCGAAAATCCGCTTAATATCGTAAACGAAATGATTATCCCAGCCTTGAACATTGTGGGTGAGGGCTTTGAGAAAAACACCGTGTTTTTGCCACAGCTTTTGATGAGCGCTGAGGCGGCGAAAGCTGCTTTTTCTGCGGTTAAAGAAGCGATGAGCGACGAAAAAGAGAAGGGCGAAAACAAAATCGTGCTCGCAACAGTCGAGGGCGATATCCACGATATCGGTAAGAACATCGTAAAAGTACTACTCGAAAACTACGGCTTTGATGTTATTGACCTTGGAAAAGACGTAAAGCCTGACGAGATTCTAGAAGCGGTGATTAAGAATAACGTCACTTTGTGTGGACTTTCTGCGCTGATGACAACAACAGTTACCGCTATGGAAGAGACGATTAAACTCTTAAACGAAAAAGCACCACAGTGTAAGGTTTTTGTCGGCGGTGCGGTGCTTAATAAAGAGTACGCTGATATGATAAATGCGTCACATTACTGCAAGGACGCGATGGAGGCTGTGCGCTACGCACAGGAGCAGTTCGGTGAATGAGAGTAAGC
>JAZSFG010000079.1:0-4144 GCA_045532065.1 Ruminococcus sp.
CAACCTTACGGTCAAACTTGTATGCGCAGTTGATAATCTGTTGAACACGGCTGATATTTGACGCGAATGTAGCGATGATAATACGGCTGTGACGTGCTCTTCTGAAAAGAGTGTCAAAACTGTCTGCTACTGTCTGTTCAGTAGCGGTGTAACCGCTACGCGATGCGTTTGTGCTGTCAGCCATAAGTGCTAAAACGCCTTCTTCGCCGAGCTGTGCAAAACGAGATAAGTTAATCATACCGCCTGACATCGGAGTGCAGTCGATTTTAAAGTCACCAGTGTGGACTAAAGTACCCGCTGGAGAGTGAATCGCAACACCGACAGCGTCAGGAATAGAGTGGTTAACGTGTATAAGTTCAACGTCAAAGCAACCGAGTTTCACAGAGCTACCTGCATCAACAACGTGCAGTGACACTCTGTCAAGGCTGTGTTCTCTTAATTTATTTTCGATAAGACCTACTGTCAGTCTTGTGCCGTAGATAGGCACGTTCACCTTAGCTAAAAGATAAGGCAGACCGCCGATGTGGTCCTCGTGAGCGTGAGTGATAACGATACCCTTTACTCTGTCCTTGTTCTGTTCAATATACGTAAAGTCAGGGATAACAAGGTCGACACCGAGCATATCGCCGTCAGGGAATGCCATACCACAGTCGAGCAGAATGATGTCATCGTTACACTCAAAAACCGTCAGGTTCTTTCCAATTTCGTTTAATCCGCCTAAGAAAGCGATTTTAATCGGCGGCTTCTTCACTGCTACACGCTCGCTTGACTTATAATTCTTTTTATTTTTAGGTTTGAATTCAGTTTTAGCGTTACTTGATTTCTTGTAAGTTTTCTTACTGCTTTTAGACTTATTGACATTGCCTTTAACAGCAGTACGCTTGTAATTTTTCTTATTCTTTTCTGTGCTCAAAGCTATACCTCCTATGACTTAGATTTTTAGTAGCACAAAAGTATGTACTCCCACTTAATTGTAGCTCTCCCATAAAAACGAGAGATAATATGTAAATCCGCATTCATACCGTCCATGCGAATCAGTTTAAAAATCGCAATATTGCCCTATAATAAATATATGTAATCATATTCTACCCCAAATATGTCGCTAGGTCAAGAAAAAGCGTACAGTACTTTTAACGATTATTGCACCCTCTCCCCCGATTTTTATGTAAATAATTCTGTATACTGCCTTAAACATAAATATTATGGACACAAAAGCGAAGAATAATCACCTAAAAGTGTTGCATTTACAGAGCTGTGTTGATATAATATAGGGTGATATTTACAATGGAGTGAAATGCGATTGAAACACGTTGATATTTTCACAGACGGCGCTTGTTCGGGCAATCCGGGCCCTGGCGGCTGGGGCGCTATTCTGAGATACAAGCAAACTGAAAAAGAAATCAGCGGTGGCGAAAAGCTCACCACAAACAACAGAATGGAGTTGCTCGCGGTTATCAACGCATTTAAGCTTTTAAAAGAGCCGTGCGAGATAACTCTTTACTCCGATTCTCAGTATGTGTGCAACGCTTTAAAGCTCGGCTGGGCTAAAAAGTGGAAAGAAAACGGTTGGATGCGAAATAAAAAAGACCCTGCTTTAAACCCTGAGTTGTGGGATGAACTTCTTAAACTCTACGACAAACACACAGTAAATATCGAATGGGTCAAAGGCCACGCTGGCCACGAAGAAAACGAGCGATGCGACAGATTAGCTGTTGCTCAAGCTCAGAAATACGCACAAACATAAAAGGTGAAATATATGAGAAAAGTTTACGCAGATAACGCTGCTACCACTTCCCTTAATCCTCTCGTTTTAGAGAAGATGATGCCGTATCTCACTACAGTTTACGGCAACCCTAGCAGTCTTTACGCTATTGGTGCTAAAGCTAAGGAAGCAGTAGAAAGCTCACGAGAAAAAATCGCTAATTTAATCGGCGCTAAAAGCCCTAACGAGATTTACTTTACTTCAGGCGGCTCTGAAGCCGACAACTGGGCTATAAAAGGTGTGTGCCGTGCTCTTAAGAAAAAGGGTAAAAACCACATCATCACATCAAAATTCGAGCACCACGCTGTGCTTCACACCTGTAAAGCACTCGAGAAAGAGGGCTTTGAGGTAACATATCTCGATGTGTACGAAAACGGTATCGTTAAAGTCGATGACGTTAAGAACGCTATCAAAGACACCACCGCTTTAGTTACAATTATGTACGCTAACAACGAAATCGGAACTATCCAGCCGATTAAGGAAATCGGTATGGTGTGTCGCGAAAAAGGCGTTATATTCCACACTGACGCTGTTCAGGCGGTAACTCAGGTTGAGATTAACGTCGAAGAAGAGTGCATCGATATGTTAAGCTTAACAGCTCACAAATTCCACGGACCTAAGGGTTGCGGAGCACTTTACTGCAGACGCGGTATCCGCCCTGAAATCCTCATCGATGGTGGCGCTCAGGAGCGCTCACGTCGTGCAGGTACAGAAAATGTAGCGGGTATCGTAGGACTCGCTGAAGCACTCGAGCTTGCTATTTCTAATATGGAAGAGCGTAACGCTCGTCTTACTAAAATGCGAGACCGACTTATCGACGGTTTACTTAAAATCGAGCGTAGTAGAATAAACGGCGACCGAGTATCGCGTTTACCTGGTAACATAAATATGTGTTTTGAAGGAATCGAAGGCGAAAGCTTGCTTTTAAAACTCGACTTCGCAGGAATTTCTGCTTCTTCGGGTTCAGCGTGTACATCGGGTGATTTAGACCCGAGCCACGTTCTGCTCTCAATCGGTCTTCCTCACGAAATCGCACACGGAAGTATGAGACTGTCTTTCTCCGATGACAACACCGAAGAAGACGTTGACTATATTTTAGAACAGGTTCCCGTTATCGTTGACTACTTAAGACAGATGTCACCGCTGTGGGAAAAAATCAAAGAAGAAGAAAGGAACAACTAACTATGGCATATACTCAAAAAGTTATGGACCACTTCGCTAACCCTCGTAACGTCGGCGAAATTCCTGATGCGTCAGGTATCGGCGAGGTTGGTAACTCTAAATGCGGAGATATCATGAAAATGTACATCAAGGTCGAGGGCAACGTTATCGTTGACTGTAAGTTCAAGACTTTCGGTTGCGGTGCGGCTATCGCTACAAGCTCGATGGCTACTGAGCTTATCAAAGGCAAGACTATCGACGAAGCGCTTAAGCTTACTAACAAAGCAGTTATGGAAGCTTTAGACGGACTTCCACCGGTAAAGGTTCACTGTTCAGTGCTCGCTGAGCAGGCTATCAAAGCGGCTCTTGCTGACTACTACACACGTCAGGGCATTGACCCAGAGCCGATTGTGGGCAAAATTCAGGAATGTGACCACGATCACGGTTGCGGTTGTTCTGATTTTTAATTCTAAAAAAGATTTATAAAACAAAAAGCCGACAGGTATTCCCTGTCGGTTTATTTTTTGCACTTTTTTATACAGCGAAAGGCACCCGCTTGTGCGAGTGCCTCTTAACAGAACATCTATGATACTTTTTGAAGGAGGAAATCATTTCTCGTTTAAAAGCTTATTAAGTTCTTCCATAAATGTGTTGATGTCCTTAAACTGTCTGTAAACAGACGCAAAACGGACATAAGCAACCTCATCCACAGTTTTGAGTTCGTCCATAGTAAGCTCGCCGATGTAACCCGAAGTTACTTCACGGTCAAGACTTGACTGAAGCTTAGCTTCTATAGAGTCAACAACCTTCTCAATCTGGTCAATAGACACTGGACGCTTCTCACAAGCACGCAGAATACCTGCGGTGAGCTTATTTCTATCAAAAACTTCGCGTGACTTGTCACGCTTAACAACGATAATCGGAACAGTTTCGATAACCTCGTGAGTAGTAAAGCGCTTCGCACAGCTTAAGCACTCTCTTCTTCTACGGATTCTTTCGCCCTCGTCAGCCGGACGAGAGTCGATAACTTTACTTTCTTCATAACCGCAAAAAGGACATCTCATAACATCTACCACCTAAATATAGTATAATTATGGAATATTATAACATATATAAGCGATAATTACAAGAAAAAAGTGCATCAAATAACACTTGTTATTATGGCATATTATGTGGTATAATAAAATGAATAAATATTTCATAGTCGGGGGAGAATTTTAT
>JAZSFG010000117.1:0-13619 GCA_045532065.1 Ruminococcus sp.
CATCTGAGCAGCCTTCATCAGAGGAACCATCTGAGGAGCCTTCATCAGAAGAGCCATCAGAGGATCCATCAGAGAAGCCATCAGAAGAGCCATCTGAGGTAGAGCCATCTGAGGAAGAGACAGTTCCAGCACCTGCTACAAGTGACGACACTTCAACAGGCGACGGCGCTGGCAACGGCGGTAACGGCGTTCAGACAGGTACAACTACAACTGCTATCGCATTCTTAGCTGTTCTTGTTATGGCTGCTGCTGCAGTTATGTTTGCTAGAAAGAGAAAGGCTGACTAATTTTTAGTCACTCTGACTTCTAAATAAACACACTAGCCCCCTTCAATTCGAAGGGGGCTTTTTGTATTACGAAACAACGCGACAGACGCGTGGTTTAAAAAAGGTTAACTGATAAACAATATAAAAGTATTAATTTACTGTTTGCATTCGTCTGATGAGGGAGGTGGTCTTTGCGTAGCTGTGCTCTAAACGTCTCTACAGTAGAAATATTTGATAACGGTCATAATGATAACAATATCATTAAGCAGATTATCAACCAAATATCTAACCAACAAATAACCAACAGCTAACCAACAGCTAACCAACAACTAACCACAACTAAATAAATATAATAATATATTAAATATAATAATAAATATTTATGTTGTATATGAAGCTGAAAATGTGTATTGAATGACTACACATTTTAATCACTCATTTTTCACGAGATATTCACATAAAATTTATTGAAATAAGTGGGTATTTGTTGTATAATAGCTGTGAGGTTAAATTGAAAGGATGTTTTTAATGAAAAGATTCTTATCTGTATTTATGGCATTGGTTGTTTTAATGTCTGTTGCAGCTATTTCTGTATCCGCAGCTAAATCTGCTGAGACTAAAGTTTCTGTAAATAAGGGTGACGAAGTTATTTATTCGTTAAAACTTACAGTTCCTGAAAAAGTAGTAGGCTGTGATTTCTCTGTTTACTACGATTCTTCTGTACTTCAGGTGCAGGATGTTGCTGACTTTACCGGCAACTATGGTGAGGATGGTGGCAGACAGGCTGTTATCAATGCAGATATTAAAGACGAGGTTATCGGTAACTGGTCTATTCTCGATGGTATCAGATTTGCTGACAATAAATCTTTTGTAACAGTTAAATTCAAGGCTATGAAGGCTGCTGAAACTCACATTTCATACTATGTGCGTTATCTCTATCCTGAGTCTTTACAGATGTTCACAGAATACAAGTTCACTTGTGATGTTACAGTAAATGGTAAAGAGGTTGTAGAGGACGCTGCTCCTGAGCTCAACGTTGACACAAAACAGCCACATGGTGAGTTTGTAAACTCAGTTACAGGCGACAGCGACGACGCTGATGTTAATACAGCTAATAAGGACGAAGAAGTTCCTGAAGAAGATGTTCCTGAGGACAATAAGGCTGACGACAAGCCAGTAAACAAAAAGGATAACAACAAGAAAGACAAAAACAACAAAGACGACAAAGATGTTGTTGTAGACGCTGACGGCGACAGCAACGCTGAAGCTACAATCGGTGGTGCTGACGGCCCAACTGATATTAAGGTTTCATCTACACCATCACAGCTTGAAGATTTCAACATCTTCCAGTCAGTATGGCTCTGGGTTATCGTTGGTGTTGTATTAGCCGGTGCTGCTATTGCGATTGTTTTCGTACTTAAAAAGCCAAACGAAAAGAAATAATACTTAACTGATACATAAAAAAGGCGGGTTTATTCCCGCCTTTTTATATTGAAATAATATGTTATATGATGTATAATTTTGTTAAATTAAATACGGAGGTATTATTTATGAAAAGATTACTTTGTGTTCTTTTTGCTGTGCTCTTGCTCATGACATCTGTTGTGACTATCTCAGCATCAGCAGAAGATATGACCAGCACTGATTGCATCTACTTCCAGGTGCCTACAGCGACATCTGTTGCGTGGAAGAATTTCTCAATCGTTTTCTGTCACATCTGGCAGGAAGGTGACGACGGCGGCGATTTTTACGCATGGCAGGCTAAAGACGAGAGATGTGAGGATTTAGGCAACGGTTACTGGAAATATGACATCTCGGGCTTTGAGTTCAAAGAAGACGGCACATATTCTGTTATCTTCTCTAACGAGAACGGTATGCAGACATATAACCTTACTTTAACATCTGACTGTAAAGGTGATATCGTAGTGTGTGAGGGCGATACATGCGAAAATCCTGTTGATAATCAGAAACAGTGCGCAGTAGCTCGCTGGACAACTAACAAGGACAAAGTTCATCCATGTGCAGCTTTCAGCTCTGATGGCGTTTTACTTGATCCGGACGGCATTTTCTACGACGATATCGATAAGAAGTGGGGAGAAGCTTCCGGTACATCTATCGAGATGCCTGAGGTTGTAGTGCCTACTGAGCCTGAAACAGTAGAGGATACTGAAGAGGAAATTGATACTGACGCTGAGTCTGTTACAACAACCGGCGTTTCATTCGGTGCACTCGGTGTGCTTGGAGTAGTTCTTATCGCTATCGGTGGAGTGGTATTTGCCGGCGCAGTTGTCGTGGTTATCATCTTAATCGTAAAGAAAAAGAAGAAATAAGGATTTTTATTTATATATTACATTTGTGCAAATTTACTTACTACAAACTGTAAACTTTGTGTAATATTTTATAAAATATTGTTTATAAAATATTGAAAATTTGCATTATATAAAGTATAATAAAATTGCTAAGGTAGAATGTCTTTAGGATTATTCTAACATTAACAAAAATTTGGAGGAGATTATTATGTTCAAAAAGATTTTGAGCCTTATGCTCGCAGTTCTCGTTCTCATGAGCGTTGTAGTTGTTTCTGCTTCTGCTGCTCAGGTTGAGATCGCTGACAACAGCGCTGACGCTATTGCTGATGTTGCTGCTGACGCTGGCGCTGATACATCTGCTGATGCAGGTGCTGAAACAGCTGCTGGTAACAAACTCTACTTCGAACCAGAAACAGCTGGTTGGAAGAACTACAAGAAAGTTTTCTGCCACATCTGGGTATATGGCGGTGACTCTTTCTACCCATGGCAGGCTAAGAAAGAAGCTTGTACAGACAACAAAGATGGTAAGTGGTACTATGACCTCGACGCTAAGGGTGTAACTCTTGCTCCTGGTACACTTTATGCTTGTATTTTCTCTAACGAGAATGGTATGCAGACATACAACCTTCTCATGGATTCAACATGTATCGGCGACACAGCTTACTGTGATGGCACAACATACGAGAACCCAGAAGATAGCTCAAAGACAGCTTTAGCTGCTTTCTGGAGAGGCAAGAACCCAACTCAGTTCGGTCCTGAAAAGTGTGTTACATCTATCGGTAACGTTGTAGGTACATGCGTTCCTTCTACAACATCTGCTTACGCTATGTTCGTTGACTTCCTCGTAAACAAACTCGAGAATGCTAGAACATACTCAGGCAAAGACGACCAGACACTTCTCGACGACACAGCTAAGGCTCTTGAGCTTGGTCAGGACGACATCGAAGCTGCTGTTAAAGAAGCTGGTGTTACAGTTGACTGGAAGAAGACAGAGTCAAAAGCTGAGACAGGTTCAAACGAAGCTGCTAAGAAGCCAGGCGCATCAGGCAACGGCGGTTCAAACGGCGGCTCAACAGGCGGTAACGGCGGTTCAGGTTCTTCAACAAAGACTGGTCCAGAGACAACAGTTCTTTTCGTAATGCTCGGCATTATGATCGCTGCTGCTGGTGTAGTAGTTGTTGCTAGAAAAAGAGAGAACGCTTAATCGTTATTTTTAAAGCAATATTTAAGGCTCCGTGATTTCACGGAGCCTTTTTGTTTTAAGCGCCCGAGTGTCTGAGCCAGAAGACACAAAATTGTAGGGGCGATTAGTAATCGCCCGAAAACAGAAACGCCTATATATAATAGGCGAACACTATTTAACCTACAAATGGAGCATAATAGTTTGATGAAATTTGCGACTTTACTCAATACGTATGCTCACAAATCTCTTCTATTTTCTTTCTAAGAATTATAAAATCTTTAAGAGCGTCTTCCATCTGGTTAGGATTTCTAAGCACTGCGGCAGGGTGGTACATCGCCATAATGTGCACTCCGTTTTTATAAAACCATTTTCCGTGCTCTTTTGTGATTTTTAAATCCTCTTTAATAATCTTCATACCCGCGATTCTACCTAAACACACGATGATTTTCGGACGAATAAGGCGCGTTTGTGCACGTAGCCAGTCTATACACTCAATTTGTTCATTTTGGAATGGGTCGCGGTTTTTCGGCGGACGACATTTCACGATATTTGCGATGTATACGTTTTTATTTCTGTCGAGATCCACAGCAAACATCAGCTTGTCGAGAAGCTTTCCTGCGCGTCCGACAAACGGCTGAGCCTGTAAGTCCTCGTTTTCGCCCGGTCCTTCGCCGATGAACATAACTTCAGCGTTCGGGTTACCTACTCCGAAAACTACGTTTGTGCGGGTTTTGCACAGGTCGCATTTTGTGCAATTTAAGCAATCGTTTTTCAGTTTTTCAAAATCAGTATACAAAAAATCACCCCGTTTAAGAAATGTGTTGAAATTTATGTCTTTATGGTGTAAAATGGATAGGTAAAAAATATTAAGATTGGTGGTAATCAATATGAAAATTATGGTTGAGACTTCTGCTCGTCACATTCACGTAACAGCAGAAACATTCGCTACACTTTTTGGTAAGGACGCTACTCTTACTAACAAAAAGGACCTTTCACAGCCAGGTCAGTTCGCTTGTGCTGAGAGAGTAACTGTTGTTGGCCCTAAGGGTGAGCTCACAATGTCTATTTTAGGTCCTTTCAGACCTGCTGATCAGGTTGAACTTGCACTCACAGATGCTCGTAAAATTGGTGTTGCAGCTCCTGTAAGAGAGTCTGGCGACATTGCTAACACTCCTGGTTGCAAGCTTGTTGGTCCTTGTGGTGAGGTTGAAATCGACTGTGGTATTATCGCTGCTAAGCGTCACATCCATCTCACACCTGAAGCTGCTGCTGAATTCGGCGTAGAAGACAAGCAGATTGTTTCTGTAACAGTCGGCGCAGAGGGTAGAAAGGTTACTTTCGGTGACGTTGTATGTCGTGTACACGAGAACTTCTTCCCGGCTATGCACATCGACACAGACGAGTCAAACGCTGCAGGCCTTTGCGGTACTGTTGACGGCGAAATCGTTCTTTAATTAAAGACTTCAAGGCACTCGAAAAGAGTGCCTTGTTTTTTTGTTTATTTTACGATTTTTCTGATATTATCGAGGCTGATGTTTGTTGTCATACCGTCGTCAGTATAAAGCTCGTAGTACTCACCGTTGCCGTAAAGTCTGATTGTATCATCACTTAAGTTTTCGACGGTGTTAGCTCTGTCACAAAGCGGTACACAGCGACCGTCTCTAATAAAGAATACGATTTCGTTTAACGGGACATCAACGTAGTGGTGTCCTTTTTCCATATATGTTTCTGTAATGCTTGAGTCAGCATTCACTTTGATCATAGTCATATTTTCAGGGAGGTAGACGTATCTGCCATTTGCGTTTTGGGTGTAAACAGGCGCAATCATGATTGAGTCGCCGACCACAAGCTGGTCTTCAACTTGCTTTGCAAACGCATCGTTTTCGAAGTCAAACGAAAGCGGACGGATGTACATATCGTCGTTTAAAACTGCCTTCATATATTCGCTGTAAATGTACGGAACAAGGCGGTAACGCAGGTCAACGAGGTTTTTGAAATCTTTTGTATCGCTGAAAGCAAAGCATTCCTGATCTCTTGTGCCGCATGCCGAGTGGTTACGCATAAGCGGAGTGAAAATGCCGAGCGAGAGGTAACGTAGGAGTAAATCACGTGTACAGTTGCCATTGAAACCGCCGAGGTCACATCCTGTGTACAGGAAACCGCACATATTAAGCGACGGCATTTGCTTTAAGCACAGCAGAATGTGTGACCACCAAGAGTGGTTATCACCTGTCCAGATACCGCCGTAGCGATGAGCGCCGATGTATGATGCTCGGGAGAACATCAGCGTACGTTTGTCAGGACTATGGCGCATAAAGCCTTCCTGTGCTGACTTTGTCATAAAATAGCCGTAGAGGTTGTGCACGTCATTGTGCTTGATTTTTCTGCCGTTAACAAAGTGGTAGAATGAGTTGTAGTCTTCCTGTGAGTTAGAAAGACGGGAGAAGGTATCTCTGCAGTCAAAGAAGGTGTTAGCATCAAGCGAGATTTCTCTATACTTTTCGATTTCTGAGAATGCACGCTTAAGCCCTTTGTCAGAGTAGAAAATTGCAGGCTCGTTCATATCGTTCCAAAAGCCCTCAATTCCCATATCTGTGAGCATTTTGTATTTGTCAGCAAACCAGACGCTAGCTTCGTTATTAAGGAAGTCAGGGAATACAGCACGACCAGGCCACACGCCGACAACGTAGTCATCGCCGTTTTCGTCTTTACAGAAATAACCGTTTTCTTTACCTTCTTCGTATACATCATAACCTTCTTCGACTTTAACAGCCGCGTCGATAATCGGCACGAGGCGAATGCCACGCTTTTTCATATATGCTACGAAATTCTTAAAATCAGGGAAGCGCTCGTCATTTAAACTGAAGTCCTTGAAACGCTCCATGTAGTCTATATCGAGAAAAATAGCGTCAAGCGGAATATTTGCTTTCTCGTACTCGTCCGCAATGCGGATTACATCGTCTTTTGTGAAATAGCTCCATCTGCTTTGCATAAATCCGAAAGCCCACTTAGGAGCGACGTAGCTCATACCGATAAGTTTTCTGAAGTTTCTGACGATTTCGCGCAGAGTCTCGCCCTCGATGATGTAAACTGTGAGGACTGAGCTTTGAGGTGTGACACAGAGAATGTCTTTGTCGGTATATCCAATGTCGAAAGTGATGCGTGCAGGGTAGTCAAAAAACACGCCGAAACGGTCTTTGCCACTCGCTTTATCGTCGATGATAAGAAAGTTGTGTGCGCCGTAGAGTGAGCGTTTGTCCTCAGTATGACACGGGTCGTCTGAGCAGTAGCCTTCATAAATCCATCCTCGTTTATTGATACCTCTGACAGCCTCGCCCAAGCCGTAAACAGCGGTAGTGTCACTCATTTTGTAGCAAAAACTGTTGTCAGTATATGAAAAATACGGCAAATCACCGCTTGATTCTTTTATGTCAAGTACGGTTGCAAAAGTGTTAAGGGGATTGTTGTACGTGAATTTTTTAATCATAAAATAACCTCCATATATTGAAATTTCCTCAAAAATCGTTATAATAGTAGTATAGCATTTATTAAAATCAATAACAATAGGGAGACAAATATTATGAGCAATAAAATCGTTTTGACTGCTGATAGCACATGTGACCTTAATAAAGAGCTTATTGAAAGATACAGCGTTAATACTTTACCGCTTCATATTTCACTCGGCGATAATATGTATGACGACTGGATTACTATCACTCCTGATGAGATTTATGACCACTTCTATAAAACAAAGGAGCTTCCTCACACAGCTGCTATGAGCGTTGGTGAGTATACTGACTTTTTCCAGAAATATATCGATGAGGGCTATGACGTACTCCACGTAAGTTTAGGCTCCAGCCTTTCTGTTACTAACCGCTCTGCTACTTTGGCTGCTGCTGAGTTTGACGGCAGAGTTGAGGTTATCGATTCTTGCAACTTAAGTACAGGTACAGGCCTTATTGTTATTAAGGCTGCTGAACTTATCGCTCAGGGCAAAAGTGTGTCTGAAGCAGCAACAGAGCTTCGAGAAATGGTAAATAAGAGCCATGCAAGCTTTGTTATCGACAAATTAAACTTCCTTGCTGCAGGCGGCAGATGTTCTGCTATCGAAGCATTCGGCGCTAACCTTCTCGGCTTAAAGCCTTGTATCGAGGTTTCTACTGCAGAATGCGGTAAGATGGGCGTTAATAAGAAGTACAGAGGTAAATTCGAGAAAGTTTGTATCGAGTACCTTAACGATATTATCACTAAATACGGCGAGGTTGATACAGCTCGCGCGTTTGTTACACACGCAGGCTGTGACGAAGAACTCGTTGAGAATGTGAGAAAAGCCCTTGTTGAGAAGAATATCTTCGATGAAGTACACGTTACTCGTGCTTCGTGTACTATTTCTTCACACTGTGGCCCTGACACATTAGGTGTACTCTTTATGACAAAATAATTCAATAAAAGAAAAAAGCGATGGTGTTTGCCATCGCTTTCTTTATCTGGTTTATTATTCTTTAACAGAATTTAAAGCTGTGTGAACAGCATCGTGCGAGATGTTACACTCTAAGTCATACATCGTGGTTTGAGAAGTTAATTTGTCGAGTAGCTCAAGCAGAGTGTTCATAACGTCTTTGCTGTCAGGTAGAACGGTCTGGGAGAGTAGCTTTGCGACAGTAGTCACTGGATCGCACTTAGTTGTTTTGTTTTCTTTAGCCTGACTTAGATAGAAAATCGCTTTAATTGGCGCTTTGACGTTATTAGAAATCGAGTGTTTTCCGTTCCACGGAGTACCGTAGATGTAAAACGTGTCGTCAATAAGTCGCACAATCGGCTTGTCGTCGTTAATCATAACGACTTCGTCGCCGAAAATCTCGCGCCATAAGCGAGTGTGGGTCGATTTACCCGTTCCGCTTTTAGCTGTGAAAACGTACGCCTCGCCTTTGTACATCAGACACGAACAGTGCAGGAAAAAACCGTTGTACTGTTCTAAAATTGTCTTGCAGACACTTCTGAGCACAGCGGTGATTTCGTAGTACTTGTCGGGTACCTGCTCAAGGGAAATCTTTTTTTCATACTCTATCATCTCTTGGGTGACGGTAACCGTGAAATCCGCGTAATCACTCTCTATTAAGTAGTCTTTCATATATTCTTTTGTGAAATCCGCGTGGTTTTCAATGCCGATGTTTAAGTCAGCGATTCTGTAAATATCCATAGTAACCTCTCTTGTGTTTTTATTTTACTAAAAACTGATGATTTTTTCAATAGTTATTTGAATAACTAAAAAACGTGTGGTATAATAACCTCACGACATAAGCGAAATGAAAGAGGTGTGTTATGGACGAAATAACTTCGCGCACTTTGATGCTAATCGGTGAGAGTGCACTCGAAAAACTGAAAAATTCGCACGTCATTGTTTTCGGCTGTGGCGGAGTCGGTGGTAATGTAATCGAAGCTCTGGCTCGCAGTTTTGTCGGAAAAATTACTGTTGTTGATAACGACACTGTTTCATTATCAAATCTTAACCGACAGCTACTTGCTACCCATAACACAGTTGGTAAGAGCAAGGTTGACGTCGCAAAAGAGAGGATTTTAAGCATTAATCCCCAGTGCGAGGTCACGGCGCTTAATATGTTTTTCCTTCCTGAAAACGCCGACAGTATCGACTTTACACAGTACGACTATATCGTTGATGCAATAGATACTGTGTCAGCAAAATTGGAACTTGCAAAAATCGCACAAAAGCTAGGTATCGAGATAATTTCAAGTATGGGTACAGGCAACAAGCTCCACCCGGAAATGCTTGAGATTTCAGATGTATACAAAACGAGTGTGTGTCCGCTTGCTAGGGCGATGCGCAATCTGTGTAAGAAAAACGGAATAAAAAAGCTCAAGGTTGTGTACTCGAAAGAAGATCCTAAGTCTGATATGAAAGTTATGGAAAATAACAAAGCTGTGCCTGCAAGCTCGGCGTTTGTACCGTGTGCAGCAGGAATCATCATCGCGTCCGCTGTTGTAAACGACCTGATAAAATAATAAAAAGCCTAACGCATAGCAATTTTGCGTCAGGCTTTATTTTTCACGCATTTTTAATTCCTATTAGACAAATTACTAAAATGTAAACATATATTGTGTAAAAAACTCTTGACCATACAATATATAGTTGGTATACTGATAATGCTCAACAATATATAGTGCGAAAAATCGCGTTAACAGAAACCATAGAGAATAAAAGGGGAGAGAAATATGAAGATTATTAAACGTAACGGCAGCGAAGCTGAATTTAATATTGAGAAGATTATTGCGGCTATCACTAAAGCTGATATGGCTAACGATAACGGAAGAGAGCTTACTGACGAGCAGATAAGACAGATTGCTGTAACCATAAAAAACACAGGTGAGTGCATTTCGCGTGCGCTGTCTGTCGAAGAGGTGCAGGAACTCGTCGAGCTTGAGATTATGAAGTGTGGTGCATACGAAACAGCTAAGCGATATATCAGATATCGTTACACGCGAAACCTTGCTCGTGTAGCTAACACTACAGACAACCAGATTTTAACGCTTATCGAGTGTAACAACGAAGAGGCGAAACAGGAAAACTCGAATAAGAACCCGACTGTAAACTCTGTACAGCGTGACTATATGGCGGGTGAAGTGAGCAAGGACATCACTATGCGTATTCTTCTGCCTGAAGATATCGTGAAAGCTCACGAGGATGGAATTATTCACTTCCATGACACTGACTACTACGCACAGCATATGCACAACTGCGACCTCGTCAACCTCGACGATATGCTTCAGAACGGCACTGTAATCAGTGGTACTATGATCGAAAAACCGCATAGCTTTTCGACAGCATGTAACATCGCGACACAGATTATCGCGCAGGTTGCGTCTAACCAGTACGGCGGTCAGAGTATATCGCTTACACACCTTGCACCTTTTGTCGAGGTAAGTAGAAAGAAAATCAGAAAACAGGTCGAAGAAGAATACTCCTACATCGGCGTTGAAGTTGATGAAGAGAAAATCAGCAGTGTGGTCGAAAAACGCTTAAGAGAAGAAATCAACCGCGGTGTACAGACTATCCAGTATCAGGTTGTAACACTTCTCACTACTAACGGTCAGGCTCCGTTCGTTACTGTTTTTATGTACTTAAATGAAGCGAAAAACGAGCAGGAGAAAGCAGATCTCGCGCTCATTATTGAAGAAGTTTTGCTACAGCGTTATCAGGGCGTAAAGAACGAGAAAGGTGTTTATGTTACTCCTGCTTTCCCTAAACTCATCTATGTTTTAGAGGAGGATAACATCACACCTGATTCAAAATACTGGTATTTAACAGAGCTTGCGGCTAAGTGTACAGCAAAGCGTTTAGTTCCTGACTATATCTCCGAGAAGATTATGAAACAGCTCAAAGAGGGTAACTGCTTCCCTGTAATGGGTTGTCGTAGCGCACTTACTCCGTGGAAAAACGAAAAGGGTGAGTACAAGTTCTACGGCCGTTTCAATCAGGGTGTAGTAACCTTAAACCTCGTTGACATCGCTTTATCAAGTGGTAAAGATATGAACAAATTCTGGAAGATTTTCGACGAGCGTTTAGACCTCTGTTATCGTGCACTTATGTGTCGTCATAACAGACTCAAAGGTACTTTATCGGATGCTGCTCCGATTTTATGGCAGGATGGTGCAATCGCAAGACTTGAAAAAGGCGAGCCTATCGACAAACTGCTATATGGCGGTTATTCAACAATTTCGCTCGGTTATGCAGGCCTTTGTGAGCGCGTGAGATTTATGACAGGTAAGTCACACACAGACCCGTCAGTTACTGATTTTGCTATAGATATTATGAAGTATATGAACAAAGCGTGCAACAAGTGGAAAGAGGAGACCTCCATCGGTTTCGGTATCTATGGTACACCGCTTGAGAGCACTACTTACAAGTTTGCAAAATGTCTGCAGAAGCGTTTTGGCGTTATACCTGGTGTTACTGACAAGGCGTATATCACAAACAGCTACCACGTTCATGTTACCGAAGAAATCGACGCTTTTGATAAGCTTATGTTTGAATCTAAATTCCAGGCTCTGTCCACAGGCGGTGCGATTTCCTACGTCGAAGTACCGAATATGCAGAATAACCTAGACGCAGTTTTACAGATTATCCGCTTTATTTACGACAACATTATGTACGCTGAGCTTAACACAAAGAGCGACTACTGTCAGAAATGCGGTTTCGACGGCGAAATACGCATAGTAAACGATGACGGAAAGCTTGTTTGGGAGTGCCCTAACTGTGGCAATCGAGATCAGGATACAATGAACGTAGCGCGACGTACTTGCGGTTACATCGGAACTCAGTACTGGAACCAGGGCAGAACACAGGAAATTCAGGAAAGAGTGCTGCACATCTGATGAACTATGCAACAATAAAGAAACGTGATATCGCAAACGGTGTTGGTGTTCGAGTATCGCTTTTTGTATCGGGATGTACCCACAGATGTAAAAACTGTTTCAATAAAGAGACGTGGGATTTTTCTTTCGGAGAATTATTTACCGAAGAAACCGAGAATCTTATTATCGAATATCTTAAGCCGGATTACGTAAACGGGCTCTCACTTTTAGGCGGTGAGCCGTTTGAAGTACAAAATCAGGGTGCGCTTTTGAATTTAGTCAGAAGAGTGAAAGCGACATATCCGCACAAGGATATATGGTGCTACACGGGCTATGTGTTTGATACACAGCTTTTAAGTGAAAGCCGTGCTCGGTGCGAGCACACCGACGAGCTTTTGAGCTACATCGATATTCTGGTCGACGGTCCGTTTATTGAAGAGCAAAAGGATATTTCGCTTCAGTTTCGCGGAAGCAAGAACCAGCGTGTAATTGATGTGAAAAGGTCACTCGCTGAAAACACAGTTGTTTTGTGGGATAAGTTAATAAAATAAAAATACCGCAGTAGGGAAAAGCCTTACTGCGGTTTTGTTTGTTATTATTTTTTTGGAGACAAGAGCACTACTACTTTCTCGTATGCTCCGCTTAAGTGTAGCGTTGTACCGATAACAAACGGTGCGAAAATCAGCACATAACACCACACAGGCTTAAATTTACTAATAAGCTTGTTAAGTGCATTAAGCGGGTATATAAAGATGTTAAGCGATAAAACAAGCGTTAGTATTAAAGCGAATGTCAACAGAATAATCTTATACAGCGGGTCGCCTAAACTGAAAATCAAAGTAAATAGCGGGGTTGTTTTTAAAAAGCTGATTAGCGGTACGTGCCAGAAGTACACAGACAGCGTGTTTGCACCCATTTTCGATAAAATAGGAACTTTGATATTCGGGATGAAACAGAACACAGCCATACACAAAAGTGCTGAAATTAAGTAGCACAAAAGTCTGTGCTGTATGCCGCATCCCTCGAAGTAGTACTTCTCAACTGATGAGAACGGATTTTTTCCTGTGAACAACATTCGAAGTTGGTACACAAGTTTTAAGTTTCTGAAACACAGAACGAAGAATGTAAGCATCGAAAGACCGCTTATAATCTTGGTTATCCAGTTTTTTTCGATTTTGATGAGCTGTTGCGGTGTCATATAATAACCCGCAAAATAAAACGGCATAAACACGAAGTATCTCGACAGCCACAGTGTGTCGTTGAACACATCAACGTAGCCACTAAAACATCCGAGTACGAATGTCACAGACAGCACAATAGCAGGGTGGAGCTTTCGTGTGAGGTACGCTGTAATCATAAACATACACAACACGAACATAAACCAGTCAATACTGCCACCGCCGAAAAAGTCGATGGAAAACGCTTTGCCTCGTGCGACCTTTGATAACGCGTGCAGGATTTTAAGCAGAAATCCGAGTGCGACAAAGTCGG
>JAZSFG010000013.1:0-32525 GCA_045532065.1 Ruminococcus sp.
CCAAGAAATCTTAGATACTCTCGAATACGCAGAAAAGAACAAAAACAACATCGAGCTTATCGACGAAATACTCGAAAAAGCTCGTCCGAAGAAAACTGAAACAGGCTACACCTGCTCTGGTCTTACACACAGAGAAGCGTCCGTTTTACTTGCGTGCGATATCCCTGAAAAGGTTGAAGAAATCTACAAAATCGCAGAAGAAATCAAGCTCGCTTTTTACGGCAACCCTATCGTAATTTTCGCTCCGCTTTATCTCTCTAACTACTGCGTAAACGGCTGTGTGTACTGTCCGTATCACTTAAAGAACAAGCGTATTCCACGTAAAAAGCTCACACAGGAAGAAGTAAAAGCTGAAGTTATCGCACTGCAGGATATGGGTCACAAGCGACTCGCTATTGAATCAGGCGAAGACCCTGTCAACAACCCTATTGAGTACATCTTAGAGTGTATCAAAACCATCTACAGCGTCCACCACAAAAACGGCGATATCAGACGTGTTAACGTAAACATCGCAGCTACTACTGTCGAAAACTACAGAAAACTCAAAGAAGCGGGTATCGGTACATACATCCTCTTCCAGGAAACATATCACAAAGAAAGCTACTTAAAGCTTCACCCGACAGGACCGAAACACGACTACGACTACCACACAGAAGCTATGGACAGAGCTATGCAGGGCGGTATCGATGACGTAGGTCTTGGCGTGCTTTTTGGACTCGAGCTTTACAAATACGAGTTTGCGGGTCTTATTATGCACGCTGAACACTTAGAAGCTGTGCACGGTGTCGGTCCACACACAATCTCGGTACCTCGAATCAAGAAAGCTGATGACATCGACCCTACAGCTTTTGATAATTCTATTTCTGACGAGATTTTTGCGAAAATCACAGCTTGTATCCGCCTTGCTGTTCCGTACACAGGTATGATTATCTCCACTCGTGAGACAGAAGAAGTACGCTCAAAGTTACTCAGACTCGGCATCTCACAGGTCAGCGGTGGTTCTCGTACTTCTGTCGGCGGTTACACACAACAAGAGCGTCCACACGACACAGAACAGTTCGACGTTTCCGACCAGCGAACACTCGACGAAGTCGTAAAATGGCTTATGGAAAATGGTCACATCCCGTCATTCTGTACCGCGTGCTACCGCGAAGGCAGAACAGGCGACCGCTTTATGAGTCTGTGCAAAAGCGGACAGATTTTAAACTGCTGTCATCCAAACGCACTGATGACTTTAACTGAATATTTAGAGGACTACGCAGGTGACGACACAAAAAAAGTCGGCTACGATTTAATAAAAAAAGAACTGCTTCGAATCCCTAAAGACAGAGTCAGAGAAATAGCTGAATCTAACATCGACGACATTATGAACTCTAACCGAAGAGACTTCAGATTCTAAATTCAGGAGGTTTTTATGAGCCTTAATAATACACCCTCGAGCGAACGTCTTCATATAGGTTTTTTCGGACTTAGAAACGCAGGTAAATCGAGTGTCGTAAACGCTGTTACTAACCAGCAGTTGTCCGTTGTATCCGACGTACTGGGTACTACTACCGACCCTGTAAAAAAAGCGATGGAGCTGCTCCCTTTAGGCCCTGTTGTCATAATAGACACTCCGGGTCTTGATGATGAGGGTACTTTAGGAGAAATGCGAGTCAAAAAAGCTAAGGAAGTACTCGCTACAACCGATGTTGCAGTGCTCGTAATTGACGCTAAAAGAGGTAAAACCAAACAAGACAACGAACTCTTAAACACATTTAAAGAGCGAAAAATCCCGTACGTTATCTGTTACAACAAAGCTGACCTCGATGTAGAAAAAACAGCAACAGCAGACAACGAAATCTACGTCAGCGCGAAAACAGGCGAGAACATCGTCGAGCTCAAAGAACTCATCGCAAAGCTCTCAAAAGGTGCAAAGGAAGAAAAGCCCATCGTCGCTGATTTAATAAACGAAAACGACCTCATAGTGCTCGTTATCCCTATTGACGAGGCCGCGCCAAAAGGAAGACTAATTCTCCCACAGCAGATGGTTATGCGCGACATTTTAGACCACCACGCAATGTGCATCTGCACACAGGTAAGCGAACTGAAAGCAACACTTTCTTCGCTTTCTAAAAAGCCGAAACTCGTGATAACCGACTCGCAGGCATTCGGCAAGGTTTCGCAAATTGTACCTGACAGTATTACGCTGACATCTTTCTCGATTCTTATGGCACGATACAAAGGCGACCTTTTATCACTTGTCAACGGTGCTCGTGCGCTGTCACAAATTAAAGATGGTGATAAAATTTTAATTGCTGAAGGTTGCACTCACCATCGTCAATGCAACGACATCGGTACAGTAAAAATGCCTTCCTGGATTGAAAACTTCACAGGAGCAAAACCTGAGTTTTCGTTCACCAGTGGTGCTTCTTTTCCTGAAGATTTAAGCGAATACAAACTCATCGTTCACTGCGGTGGCTGTATGCTTAATGAAAAGGAAATGAAACGCAGAATGAACTGTGCACAAGAAAACGAAATTCCGATAGTTAACTACGGTGTCGCAATCGCCCATATGCACAAAATATTGAAACGCTCACTAAAACCATTTAGCGACGTATACGATATGATATAAATTAGCCCCCACTTTTACTTTAAGTGGGGGTTTTGCGTTTTGTTGAATTTTTACTCAAATCGCCAAATCTATCCAAGTTTTTTGTTGACATCTTACAAAATTAGTGGTATATTGTAGAAAATATTATTTTGGAGGTTCATTATTATGAGTCAGTTCAGAGATTTAATGCAGAAATATGTAAACTTAGAGTACAACGATCTTTTAGCTATCGGTAAAAGAGCTCTCGGTGAAGCCTATCCTGCACTGAAGAATCTTCTTCCTGATCAGAAGGATTCGGTTGTTTACGTTGTCTTAACCATCTTACTCGGTGCTGTTGGCGCTGATGGTACTCTTTCTGTTAAGGAAAGACAGTTTATGAAAGATCTTCTCGATCTTACAGACGATGCTATCGATAACTTCATCAAGCTTTACACAGGTAAAGAAGAAGAAACAGTTCGTAGTATTGTTAAACTCGTTGACGCTGACACAAAAATCAACGTTATCACTATCGTTACATGTATCGTAGCATGTGATGAGACAATCACAGCAGACGAACTCAGCTTCGTAGAGAGCCTTTTAGGTATCTGATAAATAAAATTTGACCCGTCGAAAACCGACGGGTCTTTTTTATTTCCTGACGTTATTATTGAACTTTTTGACCTGAGAAGAAATCTCCTTGAGCTCTTCTTTGCTCATTTGGTCAAGGTGCTCCAGTTTATCCATAAAAGCTGTGAGCGTTTCTTTCTTCTGTAGCTCTGTAATCTCGGTGTAAAAGTTAACAACAACACCTGTCACAATCGCGATAACTAAAGTAGAGTAAATAGTAACAAGTAGCGACAGTACTTTTGAGATAACAGTAACGACAAGCACATCACCAAAACCCGTAGTAGATACAACAGCGTAGCAGTACCACAACGCATCGATATAGTGATTAATGTCAGGCTCGACAAGCAGAATAACAAACGCACTGCACAGAACAAAGATAGCATATACAATGAGTATCTGGTGCGTTTTCGTTCTGACTAATATATTCTTAAGCATTCGTAATCGCTTCATAAAATCACCCGAGTTCCTATCGTTTTCTTAAGTATATCACCCAAAAGTACAAATGACAACACAAAGGAAATATAAACGTTTGATTTTTTCTGTATTAAGTGATACAATAACAGCTCGGAGGTAAGTTATGGAAGATATTAAGAACAATCTGGCAAAAAATATCGCAGAACTACGTCTGCTTAATAATATGACTCAGGTTGAGCTTGCGCAGAAGCTCAACTATTCGGACAAAACTGTATCAAAATGGGAACGCGGAGAATCTACTCCTGATATTACGGTGCTCGTAGATATGGCAGAGCTCTTCGGAGTAACTCTCGACTACCTCGTCAAAGGCGACACCGACGATATCGAGAAAAACGTCAGTGAGCACAAGATAAAACAGTCACGATACAATCATCGTGCTATTAATTACATCTCTCAGGGACTCGTGTGGTTTATAGCACTGTTTGCTTTTATTATCACATCCCTTATAGCAAAAGAAGCGAGATTTCAGTGGCTGTATTTTGTGTATGCCTTACCTGTTGTGTGCATCGTTCACCTTGTTTTTAACTCAATCTGGTTTAACCCGCGACACAACTATTACATCATCTCACTTCTTATGTGGGCAGTGCTCGGAGCGGTACATATCACCTTCTGGTTTTTCGGAATAAACATCGCTCTTATTTACCTTTTAGGTGTAGCTGGTGAGATTATTATCATCTTGTGGTCATTCCTGAAGAAACCGAAAAAATAAATATAAGATCTTTTTAAACGCCTTGTTTTTGTGATAAACAAGGCGTTTTTTCGTATTCTCCGAAACGGAGAGTCGCTTGTGGAACAATTCTACTACTTCATTTCTTCATATTAGAGTCGTTTCTCTTACTTTTAGGTTTACCCCACCATAACGCTTATGTATAATCGCTTGTGGAAAGGATTGGTAAGTATGAACCTTTTGTACTGTGGCGATATAAATGTCAGGCAGGGTGTATATATGAGCGCTTTATCTGTCGCACAAAACACAAAAGAGCCACTTAATATTTACATACTCACTGCGAGTGTAGAAAATCACCACGCTATCCCCACAGAATTTGAAAACATACTAAGCAAAAAGTTAAAAGAGAAAAACGAATACAGTAGTGTCACTTTACTGGACATAAGCGAGATGTTTGACTCGTTCAAGCCAACAGCGAATATGAGCACCCGCTTTACCCCACTGTGTATGCTAAGGCTTTTCTCCGATATGATAGAAAAGATTCCCGAGAAAATTCTGTATCTCGACTGCGACGTTATGTGCCACAGCGATTGTGCAGAATTTTATCACACCGATATATCTGATGTCGAAATCGTCGGAGTTCCCGACAGATACGGCAAATGGTTTTTCAACAATATCTTTTTGCACAACTACTTAAACTCCGGAGTGCTGCTGATGAATATGGAAAACATCAGAAAAAGCGGACTCTTTAGAAAATGCAGACAGATGTGTGCGAGTAAGAAGATGTTTATGCCTGACCAGTCAGCCCTTAACAAACTCGCAAAAAAGAAAAAGGCAAGCACAAAGTACAACGAACAGCGTCACACAAAAGACGACACGGTGTTCAGACACTTCACGACTTACTTTGAGTTTTTGCCGTACTTCCACGCGGTAACAATAAAGCCGTGGGAAAAAGAAAAGCTACACGATAAATTCAAAATTTATGAATTTGATAATATAATTGATGACTACGAAAAGGAGTTTTTAAAATGAACAGAGAAATCCCGATTTTTTTCACTATTGACGACGCTTATGCACCTTGTCTTGCGGTTGCACTCAACTCTATGATTAAAAATTCAAGCAAAAACAGAAACTACAAAGCTATTGTTTTACATCAGGGGCTGAGCGAGAAAAACACAAATAAACTCAAAGCTCTTGCTACAGAGAATTTTGAAATTAAAATCACACCTATGAAGAACAACTTTGACGTGCTTGATGACAGAATGAGCAACCGTCTGCGTTGCGACTACTTCACACTCACAATCTACTTCAGACTATTTATCGCTTCTATGTTTACACAGTACGACAAAGGCATTTACATTGACAGCGACGTTGTAGTTACAGATGACATTGCAAATCTCTACGACATCGAAATCGGCGACAACTTCATCGGCGCATGCAACGACCTGTCAATCGCAGACGTTCCTGAGCTTGTCGCATATACAGAAAACGCAGTCGGTGTTAAAAAGCACGAGTACATAAACTCGGGTGTTCTGCTGATGAACCTCAAAAAAATGCGTGAGTGCGATTTTGAAGGACATTTCTTAAATCTACTCAACACATATCATTTCGACTCTATCGCTCCTGACCAGGACTACATAAATGCTATCTGCAACGGCAAAATCCACTATCTCGACGAGAGCTGGGACACTATGCCAAATGACGCAAAAAAGCCTTTGGATAAAACAAACCTCATCCACTACAACCTTTTCTCAAAACCGTGGTGCTATGATGGCATTCAGTACGGCGATATTTTCTGGGAGTACGCAGAAGACAGCGGATATATCGACGAAATCAGAGAATTTAAATCTGACTACACAGACGATAAAAAAGAAGCTGACTCAAAATGTCTCGAACTTTTAGTCAAGCGTTCAACAGAAATCCCGAAATACGACGTAACATTCAGAAAAATGGAGAAAAAGGGAGTTAACATTAAATTATGATACTAGGTGACAACAGAGTCGACGTAATCAGAAATATCAGGGACTTTGCCTTAAACGAAGATTTCCACAGAAAAGTCGAAATAAATGACCCTGTGCTTACTGCAGAAGAAAGTCGCGCAATCACAGTAAACTACATCGAAAGCCGAAATCTTGTTATGTTCAAGATTAAGTCAGCTATCGCCGTAACAATGGCTAAAATCGCGACAAAAATCATCAACAAAAATACCGAGATTGTCGGGCTTGAAAAAATCCCTGCTGACTTAAAAGGTGTTATCATCACAAGCAACCACTTCGGACCGCTCGAAAACACAGTTATCCGTCATCTGACTAACAAGCTAAAGAGAAACAAGCTGAACATCATCAGCCAAACAACTAACTTTGCTATGAAAGGTCCAATTGGATTTTTGATGAATTATGCAAACACAATTCCGATTTCAACAGAGCCACGTTACCTTGCACGTGATTTTCTCTATGTGATGAAAGAAAAACTCGTCGAAAAAGAGGAGGCTGTTTTGCTGTATCCTGAACAGGAGATGTGGTTTAACTACAGAAAACCTCGTCCTCCGAAAAATGGTGCATTCTTCTACGCATCGAAACTCGATGTACCAATTATTTCGTGCTTTGTCGAGATGGTCGACTTAGACGAAGACGACACTCCTGAATTTAAAAAGGTGAAATACATTCTGCACGTACTCGGTGTACTCTACCCTGACAAGAATAAAACCGCAAAAGAAAACGTCGAGTGGCTTTCACAGCAAGACTATGTTCTAAAAAAAGAATGCTATGAAAATGTATACGGCAAAACACTGTCCTACGATTTCGACAGCTCTGATATCGCAGGCTGGAAAGGTAGCTTATGAGCGTAAAAGAAACCCGATACTACAAAGAATTCACCGATGATTTCGAAGAAAGTGCTGACCAGAATTTTAAGCTACCATCAGACTACAAATGGATAAGAACCGACTTTTTCTCTAAGGTGCTTTCTGTTATCATCTACTCTTTAGCTGTTATTTTCTCTCAAGTTTACTGCCCTCTGTTTTTGCATATGAAAATCAAAAACAAAAAAGAGCTCAGAAAAAAGCTAGGCAAAGAAAAAAACGGATGTTTCATTTATTGTAACCACACCCAACCCGTGGGTGACGTATTCATACCTGCTTTATGTGTACTGCCGAAAAGAATCTACACAGTCGTCAGCCCTGCAAACTATGGTATACCTGTAATTGGAAAGATACTGCCGTATCTCGGAGCTTTGCCGACAGCACAGACTCTAAACGGAATAAAAGAACTAGAAAAAGCTATTGTAAAAAGACTTAACAAAAACCACCCTATTGTGATTTTTCCTGAAGCACACGTGTGGGAGTACTGCTCTTTTATCCGCCCTTTTCCTGCTACATCAATGAAACTCCCCGTAAAATACGACAAGCCGACTTTTTCTCTCACTGTAACTTACCAGAAGTCGAAATTGTTCAAAAAGCCGAAAGCAGTGGTCTTTATGGACGGCCCATTTTACGGTGAAGGCAACACCAAAAAAGAAAAAGCGGAAAATCTCCACGAACAAGTTTTTACCACTATGACCAACCGCGCAGAACTCTCAAACCAATCGTATATAAATTACAAAAAGCTCTGAACGCCTGCAACAAAGCAGGCATTTTCTTTTTTTAATGTGCATTTTAGATAAAATACAACAGATTTTTTCTACATCCAACTTGATTGAATTTTTATCGCAACAGAGTTATAATTTTTGTGTATATTTCTTGTTAGTAGGTGAATTTATGTCTGCACCATTTATTTTCGTAAGCTACGCACACGCCGACAATAAAACTGTGCTTCCGATAATCGACTATATGAAAAAGTGCGGTATCAATTTATGGTATGACAGCGGTATTGAAGCAGGCAGTGAGTGGCCTGAGTTTATCGCTGAAAAGGTAGTAAACTGTACGAAGTTTCTATCATTCATCAGCAACTCGTATTTAAATTCGCAGAACTGTAAACGAGAGCTCAACTACGCTGTATCAAAAAGAAAAGAGCTTCTCTCTGTTTTTATCGAGGATGTAAAACTGACTCCTGGTGTTGAAATGCAGCTCGGCACATACCAGTCAATTTTTATGAAACGCTTTCCTTCTTACGAGCGTTTTTTAGCAAGCCTCTGTAGTGAGGGTTTCTTTAGTGAGTGTAAAGCAGAAGTCGCAAATCACCCGATGTCTACAAACACACCCTCTATTAAGCCTAATACTCCTGTTGTCACTGTTGTTGATAAAAAACCTCAAACTACACCTATTGTGACAATTGGTCAGAACAAACCACAGCAAAACCCTCAACAAGTTCCTGTGGTCATTACGCAAAAAACTCCTCAGCGAACACGTAGAAGAGCTCAGACTCCTCAACCACAAGGGGCACCTGTTAACTTAGGAGAAAACGACATCATCCGTCTGCTTACTTTCTCGTCAGATGGTACTTCGAGCGGTATGAAAAGATACTCGCAGGTTTTCCTTGATCAGGAGTTTCAGTACATCGGTATCAGCGCTATGCTGAAAACCATATGTTCTTCCCGTACAGTAACGCTTAAGTGGCAGGTGTTCTCACAGTCTAATCGTCCGTTTACGGGAATTAATCAGGTAACTCTGACTTTAAAACCTGGACAAAACGTGATTTATCAGCAGTGGGGTGCTCCTGCCTCCAGCAGATGGCCTGTCGGCAAGTATTACATAAACGCAAGCATTAACAACGGACCTATAAAACAAACCACCTTTGAAGTAAAAAAAGGTTGTTACGATGTTATGCCGTTTCGTTCAATTGATGTGCAGACTTTCGCTGCAACACAGCCGATTTTGCCGTACAAAAACCGAGTACACACTAACATTTTCTCAGCTGACTCGCTCGATATTCTGTGCTTTTCCGTGACTTTTCCGAAAATCAGTTCACAGCTATACACAACCGTTGATTACCTCATCACTGATTCAAAAAATCGCATAGTAATGCACCTTTCACGTCCGTTCTACCTGGAATCAGAAAAGGAAGAATTTTGGATTGGTGAACGTTATCCGGGACTTTCGCACTGGCCGAAAGACAAATACAACTACTCTTTCTCTCTTGGTAAATCACACCTTATACAAGGCTCGTTCGAAGTAGTATAAAATTAAACGCTCAGCATCTTTGCTGGGCGTTTTTTGTTATAGTGAACATATTTTAAAATTTGATATATATTCAAAAGATTTTTTCGCTTTAAAGTGTTGCATTGTTAAATCGTTTGTGCTATACTGTGAAACATAAAATATATAGGAGATGATTTTGTGACTGATAAATCTACTCTATCGAAGCGTTACCTCTATCTCGTAACAGGCGTCTTCGCGATGCTTTTTTCGGGCGTGTTGTACGCGTGGTCAATACTAAAGATTCCGTTTAAAGAGGTGTATGCGTGGAGCGACTCCTCGCTTGCACTTAACTTTACGCTTACGATGTGCTTCTTCTGTTTAGGCGCATTTTTCGGAAGTCTGATGTGTAAAAAACTTAAGGTCAGACTTACTTTGATTATCGCAGGCGTTCTAGTCGGCGTAGGTTTTGTGCTGACGGGACTTATCAACTCAGAAATGCTTTATCTGCTTTACCTAAGCTACGCACTTTTAGCTGGCACGGGTATCGGTATTTCATACAACGTAATTGTTTCCACAGTTTGTGCGTGGTTCCCTGATAAAAAAGGCTTTTGCTCAGGCTGTCTGATGATGGGCTTCGGTATCAGCACTCTGCTTTTAGGCAACCTCATCAGCATACTTTTTGAAAACGAATCATTTGGTTTCAACAAAACATACATCCTGCTCGGTATCACAGTTGCAGTCGTTCTGTTTATCGCTTCTCTTATCCTCAAAGCACCATCTGCTGACGTAGTTTTTCCTCCTGCGAAAGTCAGAAAAGCTACTAAAAAAGAAGCTTTTCAGGTGCGTGATTTCAAAACATCAGAAATGCTCAAGAGCTTTACTTTCTGGAGAGCTTTCGTGTGTATGGCGTTCATCACCGCTGTCGGTAACTCGGTAATCAGCTTTGCGCGTGACCTCGTAATTTCTGTTGATGCTGCTCCTGCACTTGCTACAACTTTAGTCGGTGTGCTCGCTGTATTCAACGGCATCGGCCGAGTGCTCACAGGCGCTGTGTACGACATCTTAGGTCGTAAAACAACAATGATTTGTGCTAACATTCTGACAATAGTTGCGGCTTGCATCACCCTTGTTTCCGTTATGACAGGTTCGCTTGCGCTTTGTATCATCGGTCTGTGCCTGACAGGTATTTCGTACGGCTCTTGCCCAACAGTTACATCCGCATTCTCAGCGTCATTCTACGGTCAGAAGTACTTCTCTACTAACTACTCGATTATAAACTTCAACCTGATTGTAGCGTCATTTATCGCGACATTTGCAAACACTTTACTCATAAACAGTGGCGCATACACAGCTCCGTTTATTATGTTGCTCATTCTTTCAGTAGCAGCACTCGCACTGAATTTCTCGATAAAAAAACCGTAAAGTAAATATAAAAAGCAACAGCGCAGTTATTATGCTGCGCTGTTTTTTGTTTGATTTTTTTCACTGGTTATAATATAATAAAAATCAGAAAGAACCTTGCGAAAACATGTTATCTTTTTGAGTTTATATGTATGTAAAATACTAAAAGGAGTACTATAACAATGGCTATTTTTAAAGTCGAGAGCAAAAACAAAGTTAATATCGGCAAAAAACCAAGGGTGTATTTTACTTGCCATCCTGATGATTTTGAAAAACACTTTCGAAAAATCTGTGACGATATTTTCAAAACTCACGACTGTGCTATTTACTATACCGAGGATATGACTGAAGTCATCACAGAAGAAGAAAAAGAAACCGATCTCGGTCGTAGTTCACTTTTTGTTGTGCCTGTTACATACAACCTTCTTTCTACTCCTAACCGTGCTATGGACGAAGATATCCCTTATGCGTTAAAACAGCATATTCCTGTTCTTCCGATTATGATGGAGTCTGAAATTGATAAGTTTTATTCACAGCCTGATAAATTCGGTGAACTTCAGTATCTAAATCCGTACAGCACAGATGAAACCGAAATTACATACGAAGAAAAGATGAAGAAGTTTTTAGACTCTGTTATCATCAGCGATGAAATGGCAAAACGTATTCGTATGGCTTTTGATGCGTACATATTCTTAAGCTACCGTAAAAAAGACCGCAAATACGCAAACGAGTTGATGCGACTGATTCACAGTAACCCTGAGTGCAGAGATATCGCTATATGGTTCGATGAATTCCTTACACCAGGTGAAAATTTCAGAGAAGGTATCGACAAGATTTTGCATAACAGTAAACTCTTCGCGTTACTTGTCACCCCTAATCTGCTTGAAGAGCCTGATGGCAAACCTAACTTCGTTATGGCCGAGGAATATCCGAAGGCTATAGAATTTGGTATTGATATTCTCCCTGCGGAAATGGTAGAAACCGACAGGGTCTCTCTGTGCGATAAATTTGAAGGTATACCACAATGTGTTGACCCTCACAGCGTCGAGCTTAGAAATCGTCTACTCGAGACTATCACAAAAATTGCAATACAGTCAAACAACACTCCTGAGCACAACTTTCTCATCGGTTTGGCGTATCTTGATGGCATAGATGTAGAAGTCGACCGTAAGCGCGCTGTGCAGATAATTACTTCATCAGCACACGCAGGTCTTCCTGAAGCGATGCATAAGTTAATCGGAATGTATCGCGATGGTATCGGTGTCCGACTCAACTACAAAAAAGCCATATACTGGGCTAAAAAGCACGCAGACTATATGCTCAAAAAGTACGGTGCTGAACACAAAGATACCTTGATATCTTACAACACACTTGCCATGCTGTTCACCTCTTCAGGCGACTACAAAAAGGCGTTCTCTATACACAAAAAGATATACGACTTGCGAAAAGAAAGACTCGGCGTTAAACATATAGATACGTTAACTTCTTTTAACAACGCGGCTCTCGCCTGTCTTATGCTCGGCAACTACAAGAAAGCGATTGAGTTTTACGAAAAGCTACATCCTTTCTGTCTTAAGCTACTCGGAAAAACTCACTCTCTGACTCTTACTACGTTGAGCAATCTGGCTACTGCTCACTATAGAAACAGCGAGTACAAGAAAGCTTTAGAATTATTCGACGAAGTGTATAAAATCCGCTGTGAAATGCTCGGCAAGGAACATAGTTTAACCATTGATACATTAAGCCGTATTGCTATGGTTTACAATAGCTTAGGTGAATACCAAGAAGCTGCACAACTTCATCAGAGAGTATATGATGTACGTCGTAATATTTCAGGTGAAGAACATCAAACCACTCTGGCAGCTCTTGAAAACATTGCTACGAGCTACTATTATTGCGGCGAGTACAAAAAGGCTTTACAGCTCCACAAAAAAGTTTATACAAGCTTATGCAATATACTGAGTGAAAAGCATCCAGCAACCCTGACTGTACTCAGTAATCTAGCCCTTTCTTATAACAGTCTGGATGAAGATAACAAAGCTCTGCAAATTTACGAAAAGATATACTCTATACGCGTAAAGATGTTTGGAGAAGATCACCCTGACACTCTGATTTCGCTCAATAATCTTTCATACGCTCATTACAAAGCCGGAAATTCGGATAAATCTGCAGAATTATTCGCAAAAGCGTATATGATTTTGCACAGCAAATTAGGTGATAAGCACACATTAACCATCACTGCAATAAACAATCAGGCCGGTGTGTATCTAACCTCAGGAGAGTATGAGGAAGCATTGAATCTCGCAGATAAAGCATTTTATTTTTCTTCTGAAATATTAGGCGAAAAACACCATATCACCCTCACTTCGCTCAACAATTTAGCTTTTGCTCATTTAAAGCTAAATAAATATCCAAAAGCTTCTGAACTGTTTGAAAAAGCGTATAAATTAAGCAATGAGCTGCTCGGCAAAAAACATACGCTGACTCACACTACAATGAACAATCTGGCTTACTCATACATAAAATCAGGCGAGCACGAAAAGGGTGTTGAACTTGCGAAACAAGTTCACTTTGGAAGTCTCAAGTTATTCGGAGAGTCGCACCGCATAACATTTATGTCATTAAGCGTACTGGGTTTAGGTTACGCAGGCTCAGGTGATACAGAAAAAGGACTAGCTCTTGCCCAAAAAGCATACGAAACCTCGTGTAAAATCTTGGGTAAAAAACATTCCGATACATTGCTTGTTTGGGAGATAGTTAATGAAATCAAAGCTGAAAAGAAATAAAACACATAAATAAGAAGATAAAAACCAGCGCAGTGTAATCACTGTGCTGGTTTTGTTCATACAATTGACTCATTATCTTGTCTTTTGTATATGATAAGATATAATCAATAAAAAAATCAAGTAGAGAAATTTTTATGGCTGAAACCTGTAATAAATGTGACAAAAAAACAGGAGCTTTCTACAGCGACTCTTTTGAGTGAAAGGGTTTTGTTATATGCTATGATTGCGCAAACATGGTATATAAATCACAACATTTTATCATTGTTTTTATTCTTGACAATTAATATACAGCTTGATAAACTAATTCTAGTAATATAATCAAAGGGATGGGGATAAATGTATTATCAAGTATATACAAAATCAGCTATTGTTAAATTCCCTGTAATTTTTAAATGTGAACACTGCGGAAAATACAATGTTGCTATAAACCCATTTCTTATACAATCCAGTTACTCTGATAAAGGTGCTTTTACTCAAAAAGCAATTGATAAAAGAGAACAAACTGCTGACACCGAACTGCTGGTTAAACAACAAAATTTGTTTAATAAAATTACTGATGAAACTGCAAAAAGGAAGGTAAAAAACACCGGATATGTTTGCACATGCAGCAAATGTCATACTGTTCCGAAATGGTCTAATTTTCGTAATAAAAAATTAGATAAAGCGTGTAATATTGCCATTGTTATATCGATATTAATCTCAGCATTCCTTACACTCGGAATTTTAGAAAACGATTATTCTGTATTACCATATTTTCTAATTCCGATAGGATTGATATTTGCAACCTGTATTCCTCGTGCTATAATATACTCTAGGAAATCTACAAAAGTAAAAAATTTAAATAAAGAGTATATGCCTATAGTTTGCAAAAATGAAGAACAATTAAATAACGCTCTTAAAGACCTAAACATATAAGAAAAAATTCAACTTTACACCATAATTCAAAAGCATAACTAAATAGTATGATTTCATTCTTATATTAATATATTACATAATAAAAAAGTATAAATCTCCTTGTCTTACAGGTAATAGTATTACTATTATGCGGGACGTCGAGGGTACGGCTACGCCCAGACCCTTTTGACCTTCGGCCATTTCCCCTATTAGAGGAATCTCGCTGTCCCCTACAAATTAATTGTGATCTGAAGCAATTCTTGATAAAATCGAAGCAGTTCTTAACGAGCGCGGATTTTTTGTACCCGAAATATAATCGTAAATAATATAAAAAAAATAAAGCACGGTGAAAACACCGTGCTTTGGTTTTATACATCTTTATCTTGAAAACATTTCTTGTAAGTTTTCAAGCTTAAATTCTTTTCCCTCACACTCACGGGAAACACCAGAATTACCAACACTTTCAATAACGGCATAAACAGCTCCAACTTCTTTTCCAGAAGAAGCTTTAACCATTAAGTTAGTGAGTCCAACACTAGGATTGGTAGCAACGCCACCTGCGCCATTGCCTAAAGTTGTAACATCTGGCATGCTCATAGAAATAATGCTTTCGCAGTGGGAACACTTGAACAAATATAAATTTCCTTTCCATGACATCTGATTATGCTGAGCAATAGTCCAATACGGCTCATTAGTACAGCAAATCGGACATTTAGGAAATGTGCGATTAACAAAATTTTGAGGAACTGAACCAGCAAAACCCTCCGCACGATGGAATTTATAATTCTTGTCTTTATTATATGAGACTCCCGCATCTAAAGGGTTGTACTTTTGCCAGTCTAACTGTGCAATGTCGAAATTTTTTTCTGTTTCATCAGCTGCTGGTTGAACTTCCTGCTGAACTTCTGACTGAACGATAGGCTGAGCTTCTAACTGAACGATAGGCTGAGTTTCCGACTTGACTACAGGATTAACAGTTGCTACAGGCTGAGTAGCAACCTGAGCCTGTTGCACAACCACTGGTTCAGTCGAAACAGGTACAGCTGGACTATAATTGTTATTCCTTCCAGCAAGAGATATTTTACGATTTAGCTTTATTGTGTTTACTAAGCCTATTACAAGGAAAGGAATACCAACACCCCAGAAAGGTAAAGATAAAATAATGAAAATAATACCTATTCCTTCCGCTACAAGTGTAATCAATCCAATATATTCAATGAATAAAGCGACAGCTGAAAAAACAATGCCTAAAATCAATTTCTTTTTTGCACTAGCGTGTAATCTCTTTAATTGGTCTAAACTTGGATTGTTCATAAAATATCCCCCTCATATGTAATGATTTTTAACATCAACTTCGTGTATTTTCACATCATTAAGTTGCATTTTTATTGTACCAAAAAATTGAGAATATGTAAACACAAAATTATATCTTTCACCCATATATCGATATTAAAAAGATAAGGAGATTTTTCATACGAGTATAGCGAGTATCAAGGTTCTCTCAGACATCAGAATCTTTGATTCTGTAAATGTCGTGAGGTTCTTATATATGAAAGCAACAGGTAACGTCGAAGCGCCACCGATGGCGGATACAACGAGCGTAAGGAAGCGGAGTGAAATTCACTCCGCTGTTTCAACATCTCTGCTATTATAAAGCATAATTTTTATACAGTTACCAGCTTATGTTTTATTGTATTTCCAAGTTGATAAACATTTGCGTTATAAGCAACACTGATTTCAGAAGCACCATTAGCAATAACTAAATAAAACTGATCCCCAACTTTCACTTCATTAAACACACTAACTGTGTATATCATAGAATCAGAAAATTTAAGTTTTAATTCATATGTACCTTCATTACTTGAATCAAATAATTCCGTATCTAAAACTGGCATACAGAGAATATAATATTCATCATTTGCTATAGCTGAAAACACATCTATTTTATCTTCGTGTTTATGAACAATAAAAGAAACAATCGGAGCAAAAATTCCTAATAGTACTTTATCGACTTTATTTTTTCTTCTTATTTTTTTTTGCTGCAATAAGCAAATCTTCTTTTTCTAATACTTTCATAGCACAATCCTCATTTTTATATGTATTCTCACTATTGTAATTTGCCTAACAGCATCACAATACATCCCAATTTCCAACACAATGAATAATACATCACAAACTCCAAAAAGTAAAGCGGTACGTATAAATCTCCTTGTTTTGCAGATACTAACATCACGATTAAAAATGTATTTGCAAAAGGAGTTTCAGATATATGAAAGCAACTGGAATAGTTAGAAGAATCGACGACCTCGGTCGTGTTGTCATCCCAAAGGAAATCAGGAGAACTTTGCGTATTCGTGAGGGAGACCCGCTCGAGATTTACACAGCGACAGACGGTGAAGTAATCTTTAAAAAATACTCGCCTGTCGGGGAGCTCAGCACATTTGCATCGCAGTATGCGGACGTGCTTTCTCGCATCAGCGCGATGCCGACTTTAGTTTGTGACCGCGACCACGTTATCGCGGCGGCGGGAGTCTCGAAGCGCGAGTATTTAGAGCGCAGGGTAACGTCCACGCTCGAGAGCTATATGGAGAATCGTCGTTCATACAGCGCGCACACAAACTCTGTCGACGAGATTCAACCTGTTGAGGGAGTCGAGCACGCGGCGGCTATCATCTACCCGATTATTGCGTCAGGCGATGTAACCGGAGCGGTAGTTATGCTCAAAGGCGAAACGATAAAAGTGCCGACAGAAACAGAGATAAAACTCGCTCAGTCAGCCGCGGCTTTCTTAGGAAAACAGATGGAAGAATAAGAGTAGAGTCAACCTCGGTAAACTCGTGGTTGGCTCTTTATTTTTGCCCTTATTTCGACCGTCTCAAATTTATGTCGAAATCCACAATAAATTGTCACCTTTTTCATTGACAACACGATATATGGTGTGATAACATTTATACATATTATATCTTAATAAGGGGAGAACATTATGGCTAAATATCGTCACGCTAAAGGCCTCAGCCCACTTCACATTTTACTTATCGTCGGCATTTCTGTAGTTGTTTTAGGTTTAATCGCAGGTACAGTTTTTGCGGTTGGTCACTTCAAATCTGACAAGGAAGATCCGACAACTCCAACTTCCACCCCTACGGTTCCTATTTCAACAGTAGATGAAGCTCCGACCGTTGCCCCTACTGAAAACGAAAACGAAAAATACACAGCTCTTGCGAAAAAATATATGAACACAATGTCGCAGGATGAGAAAATCTATCAGATGCTTATGGTAACTCCTGAAGCACTCACAGGTGTTGACGTTGCAACATTAGCAGGAGATGCAACAAAAGAAGCTATAGAAAAATATCCTGTCGGCGGTATCTACTACAGTACACAGAATTTCGAAGATGAACAACAGACAACTGATTTAATAAAGAACTCACAGAGCTACTCAAAAACCGCTATGTTTATCGCAGTAAGCGACGAAGGTGGCGATAACTCACCACTGGCTTCACGTTTTGACGCTAATACCACAGACAATATCTACAACAAGAGTGGTGACGCAGTAGTCGAGAATTACGCAGGTTCATTAGCACTTAACCTCACTAAATTCGGCGTTAACTTTAACCTTGCGCCAAATGCTAACATTGACGGTGAGTACATTTTCTCTACAACCGATAAATCAGCAGGCGCACTCGCAGTAAGCGCACTTAGAGGTTTCTCTTCAAAGGGCGTTATCTCTGCAGTGAAGTACTTCCCTGTACAGAACGACTCGAGCAAAAATCTCGATGAATTAAGAGCATCAGAGCTCACAACTTTTGCATCAGTTATCGACTCAGGCACTGACGTTATTATGATGAGCAGTGCTAAGATTCCTGCGATTGAAGACACGCCATCATACCTTTCACAGCGCACAGTAACAGAGCTTCTCGTTAAGGAAATGCGTTTTGACGGCGTAGTTATTTCTGCAAATATGGCTGACTCTGACGCAGAGACTGTAGTTTCTGCTATCAAAGCAGGCAACAACCTCATTCTCTGCCCTAATGACATTGAAGCTACTGTTGAAGCGATAAAATCAGGCATCGCAGGTAGCGAAATTACTCAGGAACAGATTGAGTCAAGTGTTACAAAGATTCTTGCTCTTAAATTCAAGTACGGTATTTTAGGTACTGCAACAACAGCTACCGAGGCAACAACTGAAACAACTGCACAGTAAATAAGCAAAAAGAGGGCCGTTTTTTGGTCCTCTTTTTTTGCGTAAATTTTCAAATAGTTAATATTTCTACATACTTTTGTGGTATAATATTATCGGCAAATTATGGAAAGGGGCATCACATTGCTTCAAATAAAAAATATATCGAAAAAGTATACTGTTGGTTCGGTTACCACAACGGCTCTGGATGACGTATCACTTAATTTAAGAGATAACGAATTTGTTGCGATTCTCGGTCCGTCAGGCTCGGGAAAAACCACACTATTAAATATTATAGGCGGTCTTGACCGATATGACAGTGGTGACCTTGTCATTAACGGAATTTCCACTAAGAAGTATTCCGACAGAGATTGGGACTCATACCGCAATCACACTATCGGTTTCGTTTTTCAGAGTTACAACCTCATCCCTCACCAGACCGTTCTCGCAAATGTTGAACTCGCACTCACTATCTCCGGTATCAGCCGTGCAGAAAGAAAAAAGCGTGCACAGGAAGCGCTAGAAAAAGTAGGGCTGAAAGACCACATCAATAAAAAGCCGAACCAGATGTCAGGCGGTCAGATGCAGCGAGTGGCTATTGCACGTGCGCTTGTAAACGACCCTGACATTCTGCTTGCGGATGAGCCGACCGGTGCGCTTGACTCGGACACTTCCGTACAGGTTATGGAGCTTTTGAAAGAAGTCGCGAAAGACCGTCTTGTTGTTATGGTTACTCATAACCCTGAGCTTGCTACTGAATACGCAACGCGTATCGTAAAAGTCAAGGACGGCGTGATACACGACGACTCGAATCCGTACGAAATCAAAGATAAAGAACTAAACCCTCCAAAGCATAAAAACATGGGTAAATCCTCGATGTCTTTCTTGACTGCTCTGTCATTAAGTTTTAACAACCTGCTCACGAAAAAAGCACGAACATTGCTGACTTCTTTTGCGGGTTCTATCGGTATCATCGGTATTGCGCTTATTCTCGCTCTTTCAAACGGTGTTAACCTCTACATCAGCAATTTAGAGGAAGACACACTTTCCGAGTATCCGCTTCAGATTTCAAAAAGCGAGGTTGATATCACCAGTATGATGGCTGACCATACGGAGCTTTTCGCTAACGCAAGCCAGAGCACTTCTCAGGTCACCGAGTTCAAGTCACTCAACGCGATGCTGACCGAAAGCAACGAAAATGACCTAAAATCACTAAAGAAGTATCTTGAAAGCGGAAAAAGTAACATCGACACTTACACAAACGCTATCGAGTACAAATACAATGTCACACCGAATATTTTCAGAATAGTTTCCGACGACGATTATCGTCAGGTGAATCCCGATAAAACTCTACAGTCAGCTGCAGGAACGGTGTCGGAAATGACAGCTATGATGCTATCGATGAGCTCGTCGTATTTCTACGCTCTTCCTGAAAACGAAGAGCTTTACGTCAACCAATATGACGTAAAAGCAGGTAAATGGCCGAGCAAATACAACGAATGTGTCGTAGTGCTCGCATCAGACGGCAGTATATCTGACCTCTCTTTATACGCAATGGGATTGAAAGATATATACGAACTCGACGATATTCTGAAAACCTACGCGGAAGAAGGTATCGCAAAGGTCACAAATGAGCCGTCTACTTACAAATACGAAGATTTCCTCGGTATCAAGTTTAAGCTCGTTGACCCGAGCAAGCTCTACGAATACGATAAAGAGCATAAAATTTACGTCAGCAAAGCCGACGACAAAAAGTATATGCTCGAGCAAATTGAGAAAGGTGATACACTCAAAATTGTCGGTGTCGTACAGCCTAGCGAAGGCTCAAATGCATCTATGCTTATGTCGGGCATCAACTACCCTGCTTCACTTACCGCCCACGTAATCGACGAAGCTAAAAACAGCGAAATAGCAAAAAAACAAAAAGAAAATCCTGATGTAAACATCTTCACAGGCAAAAAGTTTGGTGAAGATGACGCATTAGATATAGGCTCTCTTTTTAAAATCGACGACGACGCACTTGATATGAGTGCACTCGCAGGCAACCTCGATATGTCTTCACTTCAAAATATTGATATGTCATCTATGGCAGGCTCTCTTGACTTTGCTTCACTGATGGAGAATATGGATATGAGCAGTATGATGGAAGACTTCGATATGTCACAGGTTATGGAAGACATTGATATGTCAGAAATTATGAGTGAAATCAACATAGCTGATTTGCTTGAGGGTGTAGATTTCCAGAGTGCGATTGACAATATTGATGTCGATAAAATCCTTGCAAATATGGATTTCAGCAATATCGAAATCCCTGTATCACAGGAAAAACTCAACCAACTTTTCGACGAACTGCTCGAAGCGTATGTTCAGCAAAACGGCGGTGCTGACCCGACTTTTGACGGCTTTTACGCTTTTATTCAGAGTGACGCAGGTCAAAAAATTATCAGCGATAATATAGGCAGTATTTTTGATATTAGCAGTGCTACAGAGCAAATCACACAGCAGATAAGCGAAATAATCTACACTGCAATTTCGAAAGAAATCGAAGTCGCTATGGCTCCTGTTATTGAACAGATAAGCAAGAATATCGTCACCATTATGTCTGAAAAAATGGCTCCTGTAATAGCTCAGATTTCACAGCAGTTTATGGAAGCTATAGTTTCTGAAATCGGCACACAGATGTCTTATGCAATAGAACAGATAATGACAGAAGTTATGGGACAGCTTGGCACACAGATTGCTACAGCTATGACTTCCCAGATGGAACAGATGATGGAAGCAATACAAACTATGCTGACACAAGCGTTTACCACGGGATTTGACAGCGAGAAAATGACAGAGCTCATGACCTCTATGATGAGACCGACTGCAAGCACATTTGAAGAGGTTCTCGCGGCTGTCAACTACGCTGAAACTGACGACCCTTACTCACTTCTGATTTACCCGAAGGATTTCGAAGCTAAAGAAAACGTCATCGGAATTCTCAACAACTACAACGCAGAAATGGAAGAAAGCTCGCATCCTGAAAAGGTGATTACTTACACCGACGTTGTCGGCACGCTGATGTCTTCAGTAACCACAATCATCAACATCGTTTCCTATGTACTGATTGCTTTTGTTGCAGTATCGCTGATTGTTTCTTCGATTATGATTGGTATCATCACCTACATTTCTGTACTGGAACGCACAAAAGAAATCGGTATTCTCCGTGCGGTTGGTGCGTCAAAAAGAAATATCTCTCAAGTGTTTAACGCAGAAACATTTATCATCGGTCTGTGCTCGGGTGTAATCGGTATCGGAATAACGCTTCTGCTTATGATTCCGGGCAACGCTGTTATTCACCACTTCGTTGGCTCTAACGATATAAACGCTGTTTTGTCATTCACAAACGCTGCTCTTCTTATTATTCTGAGCGTTATACTCACTCTTATCGGTGGTCTTATCCCGTCGAAAAAAGCAGCTACAAAAGACCCTGTCACAGCTCTTAGGTCGGAGTAAAAGAAATCATATTGTAAATAATACACAAACCGCGTGTTGTTTTTTCTACACGCGGTTTTTCTATTTATATTGACCCTCTTAAAATATAATCTATAATTAAAATATAGGATAATAAAATTTTTCTAAAACATGTGAAACTAAAACGGCTTTTCATTCGTTTTATATATAGAAGGATTTTTTAGAAATTTTATCCATAAAGGAGGAATCCGTATGAAAAAACTTATTAGCATAACTCTTTGTGTGCTTATTCTTTTAAGCTGTGTATCAACCGCTACTTTTACAGCGGCAACTGAGATGTCGCTTAAACAAGCAATCGAGATTTACGAGAAAAACAGCGGCGAGAAAGTAAACACAAATCGCTACTACTTCCTTATGCCTGACGGCACAAACAGCGAAGTGTGCGATGATGAACTCTATAAAAACTACGGTGAACGCCCTCAGTCGTGGTACAACGAAAATGCAACCACAGCAGGTGTCTGGTGGTGGAGCACCGGAAAAATCGATCCACAGTGGCCGGGTTTTAAGATGATGAAAGACATCAGCGAGTGTGTCTACTATGCTGATGTTCCTGACTTTGTAGATACACTTATTTTCAACAACTACTTTGACCGCGGTACAGTAAGCTGGGACGATCCTACTTACTTTGACAGCGCACAAACCATAAACGTCGATTTATCAGGCATAGAAGCAGGCGAATCGGATATGTATCCCGAGGGCCTTGACGGCTTTGAAAATATGATTTACGTCTTGGAATACGATTGCGATGTCGAACTCGAACCTAATAACATCTGGGCTGGCGAGTGGTATTACTACTACAAAAACGGATGTTACGGTACTGTTAAAAACGGAAACGAACACGACTGTATCCGCGATGACCACGACCACGAGAATCTTTACATTAACTTTGACCCGTCAAACACAGGCTGGACTGATTTTGAAAAAGTTTACTGCGTAATAAGAAGTACAACCTACTCTCCTTACTACGATGGCGGTAGCGTACCGACTCTTTGCACAGACTACGACGGCGACGGAATTTATACCTACGACCTGAATAAGTCGAAATTCAATTTCAAAGACCAGCATCTCTACTATGTAAGCTTTGAAAACGACAAAAATCAGCGTACGGAAACTCTTCCACTACAGACTATAAACATAAAAGATACAGTTTACGCAACAGGCGAGATTCACGACCACTATAAAACAGCATTTGTAAAGTGGACAAATGAGCTTGATGTTGTTATACCATCGCTTAAAGACGTAGTAAAAGAACTCGAAAAGAAAAACAATGTAGAGATTGAGACCTATCGTAACTACTTCCTCATTCCTGACGGTAGCGAAAACTACGTTGACCAGTATGGTTTAGCTTTTCCTAACTGGTTTAATGAATACAGTACAGAAATCTGTATAAATTACTATTCTTACAACTGTGAAGACTTCCCTGTTTCGTATCCGCATTATGTAGGATTTACTATTGAACAGATTGATAAGCAATATAAAAACCTGTACTATGCAGACATTCCTGTGAATATTAAAGAATACAATATCGACAACGGCGCGATTTTTGCATCACATATACCTACATACGCAAGCTGTGAATCATACAATATAACTCATAGCAGTAGCAACAACTACCACGATGATATGATTTACGTCTTTAATGAAATGGACAGAGTTTCTGCAACAATGACTGCGATGTGTGGCGGTCAGTGGTACTACTACATCGGCGCTGACTGTTACGCGCAAGAGAAAAACGGCGGCTGCATAAACCCACAGCACGTTCACACATCCGCAAAAGAAGCTATTGCAGACTATGAAGAAAAAATAGGCAAAAAGGTCGAAACAAACCGCTACTACTTCCTTATGCCAAACGGCAAAAACGGCGATTTAGGCGACGATTACTCTGTTGACGAAAACGGTAATCACTACGGAAGCACTGGCAAATTCACTCCATCGTGGTATAACGAATACGCTTATGCGCCTGCGATTTACTGGTGGAATACAGGTATCGCTGACCCGCAGCTTTTCCCTGGCCACACAGTAGAAAAAGGCGACTCTGACTGTGTCTACTACGCTGATGTACCTAAGGCTGTTGATACTATCATCTGGAGTAACAATATGCGCTACTCCTTTAACCGAAACGATGACCCGAGATTCTGGTTGCATCAACAGACAATAAACATTCCGTGTGAATACTACGATCCGGGTGAATCACCGAACTACCCGCAAGGTACTGAAAGCTTTGACAATATGATTTTTGTATGCGACCCTGATATAATTTCTACGGGCGATATACATATGGGAAGCACACCTATCGGCGGCGAGTGGTATTACTACTACGGTAATGGTTGCTACGGCTTTACTAAAGATGGTGATGAAAACGACTGTCTGCGTGATGACCACTTCCACCAGGACATCCACGAAGATTTCACAAAATACTTAGGCATCGCTATGGATGACGAGCATACTTACAGCGGTCCTCTGTACAGCCACTTTGAGGACGGCTCACAGGCTCCATCGTGGATTTTAGTATACGGTTATGGTGGCGCATTCCTGCCAGATGATATGCTCTTCGGTGTATTCGGAGATTATTATATGTACGGTTGTTCATCCGCTCCATCGTATTTCAACTACCACATATATATGGTTGACGAGCAAAAATTCTACTCACTTGAAGATGCGTGGAGCAAAGACATCTGCGCTAAAGAAGAGATTTTCTCTCAGTATCTTATGCCGAAAAATGTGGCGCACCTCGTAGGTGACGCAAACAATGACGGCGAGCTGTCTATTTTAGACGCAACGTATATCCAGCAAGCAGAAGCTAAACTGCGTCTTCTCGATGATTGGATTATGGCGACTCACGTATACGGCGATAAAATCGAACTGCTCACCGACTTCGACCGCGACGGAGAACGCACTATTTTTGACGCAACTAAGATTCAGATGAAACTCGCAAAAATCGAATAAGGTTCTACTATAAAAAAAGGGGCATTCTACTGAAAGCCCCTTTTTTATGCTATAATTACCTAAACATTTTATAAACTGTGATACTCGGCACACAAATATCACGCCTCATTCGCCTACGCTAATCCTCAAAAGTCCACGTTCTCGATTAACCACCCTGCGGACGCTTCGTGTCCTACGGGCAGTCCCATCTCGCACTCGACTTTGTGAGGGCTACGGCGTTCGGCGCACAAAAACAGGGCAACCGAAACGGTTGCCCTAAAGTTTTGTTATTAAGTTATCTTAGCTGTTGAAGATAGACATAATATCGTAGAATGAATCATCATCGTCAGATGAGTCAACCTCTACTGTCTGTGCAGACTCAGCCTTCTCAGGTGAAGAATTAGGGAAAGCCTTAGAGTTGTCGTTGTTAGCACCACAACCAGCAGCGATAACTGTAACGCTGATTTCGTCTTTCATCTCTTCGTTGATAACAGCACCCCAGATGATGTTTGCATTTTCAGAAGCTTTCTGTGAAATCATTGTAGAAGCAGCGTCGATGTCATCGAGTGTGATGTCAGGAGAAGCTGTGATGTTGATGATAACGCTCTCAGCACCGTCGATAGATGTCTCTAAAAGTGCACTTGATATAGCCATCTCAGCAGCAACAGCAGCCTTGTCCTTACCTGTAGCCTTACCGATACCCATGTGAGCGTAACCAGCGTCCTTCATAACAGCAGTAACGTCAGCAAAGTCAAGGTTTACAAGACCTGGAACAACGATGAGGTCAGAAATACTCTGTACACCCTGTCTTAAAACGTCGTCAGCGATAGAAAACGCGTTCTGAAGAGTGATAGCCTGATCAGATACAAACTTAAGTCTTTCGTTAGGAACGATGATGAGTGAGTCAACGCAAGCAGCGAGCTCAGCAATACCCTGCTCAGCCTGTGCCATACGCTTTTTACCCTCGAAAGCAAAAGGCTTTGTAACAACAGCAACAGTGAGGATGCCCATATCCTTAGCGATTTTAGCAACGATAGGAGCAGCACCTGTACCTGTACCACCGCCCATACCGGCAGTAACAAACACCATATCTGTGTCCTTGAGTAAAGCTGCGATTTCTTCTCTGTTTTCTTCAGCAGCAGCCTGTCCAACCTCAGGTTTAGAGCCTGCGCCCTTACCGCGAGTTGACTTTTCACCGATCTGAACCTTTTTGTCAGCCTGTGAAAATCTTAAAACGTGCTCGTCTGTGTTAACAGCAATGAATTCCACGTTCTTAACATCCATTTTAATCATACGGTTAACAGCGTTACCGCCGCCACCGCCGACACCGATTACTTTAATAACAGGTAAATAATCGATCATTTCTTTCTCTAACTCAAAAGCCATATTAAAATCCTCCCTAACGGAATTTTCTGTTTTTAAACTACATACTTAGAGTGTTACACTCTACTACCTTATAACTTAACACAAAACTTAGATAAATTCAATATTTTTTTAAAATATTTGCAAAAAATTCATATCATTCAAGATACCAGTCGTCCTGAGAAAGTGGCGGTTTTGTTTCCTCTTCCTGTTCCTCCACTTCTTCGCCGGTTTCGTCGTCAAATCCGTCGCCGTCAACATCGTCTCTATCAATCGGTGCGGTTGTCTCAACCTGAGCGTCAATCAGCGACTGTTCTCTGAAGTATGATTTCTTAGTTACGTTACAGTTAGACACATCGAGTTCGCCCTCAGTAGTATTCGAGCCGTTTAAATCGAGCTTCTCGATAATAATCGTCATCGCGGTACGCACCTTGTAGCTGATGTCCTCAGGCAAACCGATTTTTACCTTGATTCGGTTGTCATAAGTGAATGATATATTCGCGGTATCTGTCGCGTCAATTTCGGTGATATTAGTATATCCGTTGTCTTTGAAAACCGTCACGATAGCATTGATGATATCGTGAGTAGTCTCGTCCTCGTACTCAATATAATCACCCACATCGCCACCCGTGATGTCGCTACACAAAAACATCGGCAGATCGTAGCCTTCAGGACTTTCGCATTTTTCTAAAATTCTGCCCTGCGAACTTGCGATAAGATAGCTTGTATCTGCGATTTTTACTATGTAAGACTCAACCGCTTCGGTTATTTTAATAGTGATTGTGTCTGGAATAGAGAACGAAACGTTAGCCTCTTCTATATACGCGTAGTTCTTAATAAGTCGTCTTTCAGCCGCATTTTTGTTAGCTAAAAAGATGTTCTCATTAGTAGTGATGCCGCAAGTATTGATGATTTCTTCATCAGTATATTTAGTCGAACCGCTTACATCGTAGTTCTGGGTTTTAAACAGAACAGTGAGCGATAAAACAACGCAGATAATCAGCACAACAGCAACAATTACAAAAGATGTCAACACGTTTCTGATACGTCGCATAAGCGGAGTAGTCGGTTTTTTAGGTTTAGCTTTTTTAGGCTGTCTTGGCTTTGATTTTTGCTGTTGTCTTAACCTTTTTCGTTCTTTTTCTTCATCGACGAAAAGCTCGTATTCGTCCGAGCCTCTGCTAGAAAACGCGGTGAGCAAATCGTCGTCTTTATCATTTTTACGGGATCTGCGCGGGAACAGCGACGAAAATTTTTCGCCGATTTTATCCATAATATCGTGTTTTCCGAAACCACCGAATGAGCGGTCATCGTGTCTCTTATCTCTCACGCAAATCCCTCCTTTTCTTAAATCTTCTTTATGTCTGCACCGAGTGACTGGAGCACAACCTCGAAGTCGTCATAACCACGCTCGAGATATTCAAGCCCCGTTATTTCGGTTTTTCCTTGCGAAGAAAGTGCCGCTACCACAAGAGATGCTGCACCACGCAAATCGAGCGCTCGCACATTCGCTCCCGATAAGTGTCTCACACCATCGACAACAGCGACTTTTCCTTCGACCTTTATGTCAGCACCGAGACGATTAAGCTCGTCAACGTGCTTGTATATGCTTTCAAATATATTCTCTACAAAAACCGTAATTCCACGTGCTAAACACGTCATTGCCATAACAGGCGCCTGTGCGTCAGTCGGAAATCCCGGATACGGCATTGTGCGTATTAGTTTCGGTGAATGAAGTCTGTACGGAGAAGCGACAGTAAGTCTGCCCTCTTTAAAACTCAGTTCACACCCAGTTTGTTCAAAAACAGGAGTTATAGCACTTAAGTGACTTAAAACCACCCTGTCTAATGTCGCTTTCGACTTAGTCGCGGCGACTGCCGACATAAGCGTCGCGGCTACAATTCTGTCGGGTATGATGCTGTGCGAAGTACCATGCAGTTTCTCTACACCCTCTATAATGATAGTGCTCTCTCCTGCTCCGCTGACTTTCGCACCACACGAGTTTAAAAATTCGGCTAAATCGACTATTTCAGGCTCTTTTGCGGCATTTGTGATAAATGTCGTGCCTTTTGCCTTTACGGCTGTGAGCATAATATTCTCCGTCGCTCCGACACTCGGAAACGACAGCGCAATTTTAGCACCGAATATCCCATCAGGGGCTGAGCACTCAAGCTCACCGTGCTCTTCATTTATATCTATCCCCATTTGTCGCAAAGCACTCAGGTGTAAGTCAATCGGGCGAGGTCCGAGCTCACATCCACCGGGGAGTGACATTTTTGCTTTTTTGCAACGAGCGATGAGCACACCTAAAAAGATGATGGACGACCGCATCTTAAGCATAAGTTCGTGCGGAATGTCGCTTTTATCCATCGTTTTCGTGTTGACAACGAGTGTATTATCACTCCTGTAAGCCGTACAACCGAGATACCGAAGTATCCCGACTGTCGCGTCAACGTCGCTTAAGTTAGGACAGTTGAACAAAACGCTCTCATCCTCACACAGAATCGTCGCGGCTAAAATAGGTAACGTGCTGTTTTTCGAGCCCTGTACTTTTACTTCTCCGCTGAGCTTTCTGCCTCCTGTGACAAGCAACTTCGACACAACAAACACCCTTTCACAAAATATCTACTCGCAGATATTTTATGAAAAAACAGTTTGTACTGTGAAAATTTATTTAACTATCTCTTTAACAATGTTGTAAATACGCTCTGACGCGTCGGTGATTGCCATCGCCTGTGCGTTAGAAGAATACTCTTTCAATAACTCCTTGTCGCTGACCATATTGTCAACAGCTTCGATAAGCTTTTCTGAATTTAAATCTTTTTCTTCGATAACCGAAGCGGCGTTTTTGTTAACAAGCGCCATCGCGTTGTGGAACTGGTGATTTTCCGCAACATACGGAGATGGAATAAGCACAGCAGGCTTACCCTTAGCCTGAACTTCGGACAGAGTGATTGCACCAGCACGGCTGATAACTAAATCACACGCAGCAAGACAAATCGGCATATCGTCGATATACTGTCTGATGTCGAGGTTCTTATACTCTCCTATATCAACGCCTTTTTCTTTGACGAGTTCAGGGAACCATGTACCCTGCTGTCCATAGGCGTGGATGTGCTGGAATTTCTGGTCTTTTGCGCTGCGAACAACTAAATCTGCAACAGCTTCGTTAATACAACGGGCACCGAGTGAACCGCCGAAAGAAAGAATAACAGGACGCTCATCAAGAGAAAGAGCTTTTCTCGCTTCTTCCTTGTCGACTTTTAAGATTTCTTCTCTTATAGGGTTACCTGTAACGACAAAATCAACGCCTGTATCAAGGTGTTTTTTTGCGTCCTCAACAGCGAGCATAACTTTGTTGACCTTTTTAGAAAGCATTTTTGTAGTAACGCCAGGAAACGCGTTCTGCTCGTGAATAATAGCAGGAATGCCGAGCTTCACCGCTGTGCGCACAACAGGTCCGCTGACGTAACCGCCTGTACCGATGCAGATATCAGGCGCAAATTCTTTTATAATTTTCTTCGCCTTCGCAGAAGATGTAAAAACTCGAGATACAGTCTTTATGTTATGCACAATAGACTGTGGTTTAAAATTACGCTTAAAACCGCTGATTACGATAGATTCTATATTAAAACCTGCTTTTTTAACCAAAGTCTGTTCCATACCGTCACGGTTGCCGATAAACAGAATCTCAGTCTCAGGTTCTTTCTCCTTAATGTAGCCTGCAATAGCAAGTGCAGGGTTGATGTGGCCGGCTGTACCGCCACCGGCGAGTAAAATTTTCATATAGTACTCCTCAAAATTTAGTTTATGCTTTTTCGATATTTGACGAACGTGAAATAGAAAGTACAAGTCCCATCTGGAACAGAAGCATCAATAGCGAGCTACCGCCGTATGAGAAGAACGGCAAGCTGATACCTGTGTTCGGTAGCCAGTCGGTAATAACGAGGATATTAAGAATAACCTGTATACCAATCTGTGACGTTAGACCGATACCGAGCAGTTTTCCGAATCTGTCCTTGGAACGAAGTGAAATAACAATACCACGCCACACTAAAAGTGCGAAAATAAGAAGTATTGCAATCGCACCGATAAGTCCGAGTTCCTCACAAACGATAGCAAAAACAAAGTCGTTCTGCGGTTCAGGTAAGTAAAGGTACTTCTGTCGTGACTGACCAAGTCCTAAACCGAAAAGACCGCCTGAGCCGATAGCGTAAAGCGAGTTTCTCGTTTGCCATGTCTGTTGCCACTGTGTTTCGTCGACGTACTCGAGAGCCTTGCCCCAGCCGTCCATTCGGTCCATAGCGTACGACAAAAGTCCCGTAACCCACAGCAGTAATATAACAATAGCAAGCAACACCGCGGCAATCGCGAGCCACTTGATTCTGATACCTGAGATAAAAAGCATAAGTACGGTAAGAATACCGACGATAACGATACAGGAGTAGTGCGGCTCTAAAAGGAGCAGCAAAGCTGTAGTTGCGAAGATTATCGCACCCGGCATAACGCCGTATTTCAGTGTATCCATTTTGTCGTAATACCTACTGCCCCAGTGCGCAAGGAAAAGGATAATCGCAAATTTCGTAATCTCCGACGCCTGAATACCGTAGTCACCGATACCAATCCATCTCTTTACACCCGTTTCCGACGGAATGAGAAGCACAAGGATAAGCGCAAAGTACGAAACACCGAGGATAAGCACAGAGAATCTGTGGAAATGGTGGTAGTCGACGTACGATACTGCAATCATAATCGCAAGGCCGACAATCGCAAATAAAAGCTGACGCTTTAAGTAGTAGTAACTGTCGCCGATTTCATAGAAAGCGACAGGATAACTCGCAGAAAACATCATTGTGATACCGATAGCAAGCAAAAGCACGATAAGCATACAGAAAGGAATATCCAAGCCTTTACCGATAGAAAGAAGCGAGAACTGCTTTCTTCTTTTTGCTACTCTTTCACCATCGTGGTGGCTTCTTGAAGATGCAACGGAACTTGTGTGTCGTTCGTGGTCGTATCTTCTTCTGTCTGATTCTCTTTTAAACGTATCAACGCTCATTCCGATTCATCTCCTTTCAAAATTTATACGTAAAAATCAACCGAAAATTACAAGTAAAAGTGCTAAAACACCGCAGAAAGCAGTAACACCGCTGAACACTACAACGATTTTCGTTTCGCTCCAACCACCCATCTCAAAGTGATGGTGGATAGGTGTCATTCTGAAGATTCGTTTTCCGTGTGTGAGCTTGAAGTAGGAAACCTGTATCATAACAGAGAACATCTCAACAAGGTACATAACACCTACTAAAAGCATAATAAGCTGCATATCCATCGCGAATGCCATCGCGCAGACGATACCGCCTAAAAACAGCGAACCTGTATCGCCCATAAAGACCTTTGCAGGGTGGAAGTTCCAAACGAGAAAGCCTAAGCAACCGCCTGCGACAGCAGCACAGAAAAATACGTTTGACTCAAAACCACCGAGCATCGCACTGCCGAAAGAATTGAGGATATTCGCAATCATCATCATAAACAGCGATACAAAGAATGTAATTGAGCCATCTAAGCCGTCGATACCGTCTGTTAAGTTCACAGCATTTGTGATACCTACGATAACTAAAGCCATGATGATGTAATAGAAGAAGCCCAAATCAACAGAACCTGCAAAAGGAACTGCAATAGTTGTGTCATCGCCTAAAAGTCTCATAGCAAGCAGGTAAAGACCTACTACCAAGAACTGTAAAACAAGTTTCTGAATAGCTGTAAGACCTAAGTTGCGCTTCTTGACAACTTTAATGTAGTCATCGATAAAACCGATACCGCCGTAGCACACAGCCATGATAAGACCTGTGAATACAAACTTTTCAGTTGTACCGAAGCCGTCGTGTGTAACAGCGAAAATGATAACTGAAACAACAGTTGTGAACACAATAGCGAGTATGAACATTAAACCGCCCATAGTCGGTGTGCCCTGCTTGTTTTTGTGCCATGATGGTCCGATATCAAGGATAGTCTGACCATACTTGAGCTTGTGCAGGAAAGGCACG
>JAZSFG010000064.1:0-3246 GCA_045532065.1 Ruminococcus sp.
GCAAGAGAAACAGTAGTGCCGACGTGAGCTTCACGTATGTCGTTGCAAAATAGTGTTCTGTACATAAAGTAATAACCTCCTGTAAAGGTAGTATATGAAATGAAAGGTGCGATATCACGCCTCGTTGCTCTGCGCTGATCCTCAAAAGTCCACGTTATCGATTAACCACCCTGCGGACACTGCGTGTCCTGTGGGTAGTCCCATCTCGCACTTGACTTTGTGAGGGCTACGAGCCTCGGCGCTTAAAATAAAAAACGTCCCGAGAACAGTAATAGTACTATTCTCGGGACGAGTTAAACTAAAAAACCCGCGGTGCCACCCGTGTTGATGCAAAAAATGCATCCGCTTTTTATAAAATTGTAGGTGTAACGCTATGAAGTGTTCCCGTACTTACTACTCACCTTAGACGCGCTTGCAGCCGATGACGCATCCTCTCTGTAAGGCTTTCCACAAAAGCCGAGTCTTCACTAGTACATTATAATCGCGTGAATGTCAGTTGTCAACTGATTTTCTTAGGAAATTTGTGTGAATATTTTCTGAAAATTAAGCTATATTTATAGACTTGCATTTCATACTGTGTTATGTTTTCTATTAAGAGAAAGGATGGTTCTATGAAAAAGTTTTGTTTGTTATTAGTTTTCGCCCTAATTATTTCAATGCTTTTTTGCGGTTGTGGCATGAACTTGGCTGATTTACAGCCTGAGTCGGGATTTTATCTTGCTCATGAGCGAAGTGCGCTTTTATCATCGCCTGACCAGACGATAGAGCTTCAGCCGTATGTGTCACTCGATACAGAAGAGAAAACATTTACCTATGGTCAGAGTTTGTTTATGTCATATGCAGAGTATGGCTCTTACGAAATCAAGGGCGACAAACTTATTGCGACATCACAGAATGAAACTACATATACATTTGAAATAATTGATGAGAACACCCTCGTTATGATTGATGATAACGGAAATGTGATTGACGAGTTTGTTTATTCTGAATAGCTTTTCGGAGATAATTAAACCTTATAAAAAAGAAAACGGCGTGCCGAAATGGAACGCCGTTTTTGCTTTTAAATTTTAGTACACGATAACATGTGTGCCGATTTTAGCCTTCTGGTAAATCTTCTTAACTGCAGAATTCGGAGTGTTTACGCAACCGTGTGAGCCGTTGCCCATATATGTCGTACCACCGAATTCAGAAGCGCTTCTCCAGCTTGCGTCGTGGATACCGCAACCTGAATATGTAAATGCTAACCAGTACTTAACAGTTGTACACCATGTAGGTCCTGACAAAGTTGCTGGAGACATACGCTGCCATACTTTGTATGCGCCTGTTGGAGTAGCGTATGCGCCGACGTTACCTGTAACTACAGGAGTGCTGACGTAGCACTTGCCGTCGATGTAGTACCACATATGCTGCTGTTTGAGGCTAATTTCGATGTATGTCTTGCCGATTTTCTTGCCGTAAGCGGCTGATGTAGCTTTCTTAGTTACTGACAAGTATGTACCGTAAACTTTAGTCTTATTTTTGCCTACGAGTTTGTACGGTCTGATTCTGAAGTTATATGTGTGACCTGCACGCAGGTGCTTTGTGTTGATATATGAACTGCTTGTTGTCTTTAAGAGCTTATATGAGCTACGGTCGTCAGCTTTGTAGTAGATGTCGTAGCCTTTTGCTACAGAGTTGTTGTTCCAGTCGATAGTAACACGTCTTAGCTGTGATGTACAGGAAGCGAGCTTCGGAGTAGCAAGACCGCATACTGTGCGCAGAGTAGAGCCGTCACCGATATAGGTTTTGCCCTCGTACATCTTGCGGTATGCACGTACCTGATAGTTATACGCTCTGCCTTTTGAGACCTTTTTATCTTCAAAAGTTGTGGTTGTGTTTTTCTTGATGGTTTTATATAAAACGAGCTTGCCGTTGGTTTTAGCGTCCTGACGATAAATACGGTAGCCGTCTGCCTTAGAGTTTTTGCTCCATGAAATCTTGATTGTTGAAGCACTTGATTTAAGAGTTGGTGTAGGAGTTTTAGCAGGCTGAGTAGCGGTTTTTCCTACCTGTGAAAGACCTTCGTAAATTACGCCGTCTTCGATTACGAAAGCTGCAACCTTAAACTGGAAAGGTGTTGTATGTGGAAGATCTTTGAGTGTAGCACGGGTGCCTGTGGTAGCAACAAGGAAACGATAATCGTCGTCTACATCGTTGTTTTTGTAGTAGATGCGGTAGCCGTCTGCACCTTCGACCTCATTCCAATAGAACTCAATGCTGTCTGCTGAGCGAGAGTCTTTGTAGAGCTTGCCGACTTTACCTACCTTTGTTTCGTCAACGATAGGAGGATTTTTCTCGTCTTCTGACGGGAACTGCGTTTCACCCTCGGTAGTATCAACTGTAGGGTCAGCAGGTGCGTCAGTTGCGATTTCTGTCTGTACCTGTGTTTCGGTTTCTGTAGGAGTTGTTACTTCGTCGCTTGCGAAAGCGCTTAACTCTACGCTTAAAGCAACGCTTACGAAGATAACGAGAGCCATCAGAAGGCTTAAGATTTTTTTAGTGATTTTCATTTGTATCCCTCATTAAAATAAAATTACTTACTGATTAGTCGATAAACTCGATAGTTCCGTCTTTTGACATACTGTTGACACGGGCGAGAGACTCAACTCTGACACCCATATCGCGAACAAGCTGACCGCCCTCCTGATATGCCTTTTCGATTACGATACCTGCGCCGACAACTGTAGCCTTAGCGTCTTTGATGAGCTTGATAAGACCGCAAAGTGCAGAGCCTTTAGCTAAAAAGTCGTCGATGATGAGGACTTTGTCCTCAGGGTGGAGGAATTCTTTAGACACGATAATATCGTATGTACGCTTGTGTGTGAAAGATTCCACCTTAGATGTATATACATCGCCTGCGATGTTTACGCTCTTTGTTTTCTTAGCGAAAAGAACAGGTACGTCGAAGTACTGAGCAACGATACACGCAATACCGATACCCGAAGCTTCGATTGTGAGAATTTTTGTGATTTCTTCGTCTGCAAAAAGTCGCTTGAATTCCTTACCGATTTCGTTCATAAATTTAACGTCAATCTGGTGGTTTACGAAGCTGTCAACCTTTAAAATATTACCGTCAAAGACTTTACCGTCTTGTCTGATTTTTTCTTCAAGAAGTTTCATATGTCTACCCCTAATTAAAACTATCTCATTTAATAATTACAATCATTTTAATGTATAGTTTTACGATTAAATTGCCGTAAAAGAAAC
>JAZSFG010000191.1:0-7153 GCA_045532065.1 Ruminococcus sp.
AGTTTGACAAGTGGTTTAACGACGGCGGCGACAACTACAAGATCGGCGCTACATCAAATAAAGTTGGTCCTGGTACACTCTACTTCAGAGCAGAGGGTAACTCAGAGTGGTCATACTTCTACTTCACAGTACAGCCAAAAACTGTAGATCCAACAGATGAGCCTTCATCTGAGGAACCATCAAGTGAAGAACCATCTTCAGAAGAGCCATCAAGTGAGGAGCCATCATCAGAAGAACCATCTTCAGAAGAGCCAACAGAAAAACCAACTGAGAAGCCAACTGAACCAGCAGGTCCTGTTGCAGGCTACTACCTTGTTGGTACACTTAACGGCAAGAATCTTTGGGGTGCAGATACACTTACAGCAGATAGATTGCTCACAAATCCTGATTCAAATGGTAACTACAATTTGAAATGGTATTTCTATTTAGGCGACTCTATCAAAGTTGCATACTTCGATGGTAAGTCTATCACTAAGTGGTATGGTAGTGGCGATAACTACAACATCGGTTCATCATCAAAGACAGGTAACCGTACACTTACATTCAACCCTAACGGTGGTGTAGGTTCATATAACTACCTCACAGTTAAATAATTAATCAAGTTTTTCTTGTAATACATTCGGGACAGGTGTTCGCACCTGTCCCTTTTGTTATGTCAGCGACAAAAAACACAATATCTTGCGTAAAATTAACAATCTATTCTTTTTTTTTACACATTTTATGCTATAATAAAGTTTATAAAGGGGGTACAATATGATTTTTTACGATATTTCAAGGGATATTATGAGTACAAAGCCGTTTGATGGTGACCCACAGCCTGAACTTAACTCTCTTAGCAGTATTGAAAACGGCGACGAGTGCAACATCACACAGCTTACTATGTGTACACACAACGCAACACATATTGATGCTCCGAAACATTTTGATGAAGACGGAGCGACTATAGGTAATTTGCGTCTGTCGCATTTTTACGGAAAATGCACAGTTGTGACAATTGATGGCGTGCTTACGGGTGAAGATATGGAAGAGCTTCTACCGCACTGCAAAAAGCGACTTATTCTTCATTCGAAAGGACAGGCGTACTTAACTTCCAGTGCCGCACAGGTTATCGCCGAAAGCGGGCTTGTGCTTATCGGTACTGATGCTGAGAGTATCGCTGCTCCGTTTGATAATATGCGTACACATCTTGAGCTTGCTCGTGCAGGAGTTATTGTACTTGAAAACTTATTTTTAGAGGGTGTGAAAGACGGCTTGTACACTTTGTGTGCGTTCCCGATTAAACTAAGTGAAGCCGAGGCGGCTCCGTGTAGAGCTGTTCTCATAGATGAAGGTAAGGGTATCTGATGCGGAATACTTTTTTGAGGTGTAATATGAGGAAAACGATTTCATTGTTGCTTGCAGTGCTTGTGCTTGTGCCGATGATACTACTTACAGCCTGTGGCAACAAGAACGCAACTGTCGAGTCTGTAATGGAGATTGATTCTAACTACGTCGGCCATCGTAAAATCACGGTTACCTATCCGCTTGATGCTGACATTGACGAGTTGACAGAGATTTTAAAAGATAATAGTCCTATTCCTGCTGGGAAGGCTTCAAAATTTGAATATTTCGGTGTCGAACAGGACGGCTACAGCTTTGTTTTAGACATCGTCTTCGATTCACAAGATGACTATATAGCGAAGATGTCTGAACTTGTCGGTAGACAGGTGCAGTCTGATATGCAACAGATGGAAACCGTGATGTGTACCGGTACGAGAATGAAAGAAGATTTCGATGTTTCGGACATAATCCGCTGGATGACTGATTTGTCACTTGAGAATGAACACACAAAGAACATCGACTTTGAATACTCGGTGAATACCGTCAGTATCAACGGCACTGTGTTTAATACCGACTCTACTGTTGATATTTCAGAGCGTGAGGGCGAGGCTGTCGAGTCGATTACTATTGAGACAGCAAACCTGAAAAATGACACCTTCGACAGAACAGTTGCTTTCCTTATTCCGAATAAAACTTACGAGAAGTTAGCTGGTTCAATTGAGTCGTATTTTGCTTCGATTACACCAAATAATGCTCAGTATGCCGACTGGACTAACAAAGGCGAAAACTGGGAGTACAAGGTTATTTTAAAAGGTGTGGAGAATTTAGGTGAGGGCACCGTCAGGTTGCTCGGGAATGACTTCCACCATATAGGTTACGGACATTTCGGTAATGTTGAGTCACCGCTTTCTGAGTCTCTCGCGTTTGAAGAGAGTTTTAACACTTTCTCTTTTGTCGGCAAGAAGGGCGAGGCGGTTGAGCTTACCTACAAATACGCTCTACCGACTAAAACTACACACGGTGATGGCATGATGCTCACAAACGGAAGTTGGGAGAAGGTAGGTAAATGGAGTGAGGGCGTCTACTCGGTAACAACTGATTCGGACATTTTCAATATCCGTATTCCGGATGGTATCCAGTATTCTATCGAAGGCATCGATATGAAACTTCATGTGCTCGATAACGATAGTTTCACAAAAACAATAGAGTTCTTATACGAAAAAGCAGACGGCATGGATGCTATGCTTTTCGCTCAGGATTTCTTCAGAAATAAAGGCGCTTTAGTTGAGACGGGCGAGAATGACGAACATCTTTTCTGTCGCGTTACATGTAGTGGCACTTCGTCTCAAATCACTGACCAGTATGTTGCACTTTTTGGTAGTGGCAACTTTATGACGTATAAAGTCAAACAGCCTGCGCTTTCGCTTTCGAAGAAAAGCCGAATGACTGACTACATTGACTTTTCGTATATGCTCAATTCTGAGAATGCACAAAAGCCGATTACCTATACTGTAGAGTCAGACAGTAACGAAAAAATCAAGAATCTTTCGCTCGAGGGTGGCGAAACTGTAAAACACAAGTCCGACGATACAGTGTTTTGCGTTTTGGTGCCACAGGGCAAGGGCGTCGTCTCATACAAAGGTAAAATTCCGAATGCAGGCAGAGTTGTTCTTTTCTGCATCGTGAGCGTTTCAATTATCTCGCTTGCTGTAGCGGTCTTTTATCTTAAATTTCGCAAAAAGAAAAAAGACGGTAAAAAAGTTAAATTAAGCTCAAGTGAAGAGCTTCTCACAGACAGCGAGTTGAAAGACGAAATCGACCGAGAGGTTGAAGAGAACATCGGAAATATGAGTGATGAGGATATTTCAGAACTCGAACGACTTGTCAACGAGTGTGAAGATGAACAAGAGGAAGAATAATATGTATAAACTGGTTGTGTTTGATTTAGATGGAACACTTGCTGATACACTAAGCGACCTTGCACACGCTGTAAACAAGGCGCTCGAGAGTGTTTATGCACCAACGCATCCGATTGACAGCTACCGCACATTTGTTGGCAATGGTGTTAACATTCTTATTAAACAGGCTTTAGGCGAAAAAGGTGACGATGAAAAACTGTGCGAAAAGGTGAAAGCTTTTTTTGACAGTTATTACCCACAGCATTTGTGTGACTACACTTGTACGTACGTTGGAATGGCGGATTTGTTGAATGAGCTTGAAAAAGCGTCGGTTAAAACCGCAGTCCACTCGAATAAGCCACACGAGTTTGTCCCGCAGATAATTGAAAAACTCTATCCTGACCACAACTTCGAGGTGGTTATCGGTAATATGTCGGCTTTTGAGAGAAAACCCAGCCCACAGGCGCTTGAGGCTATAATGGATAAGCTCGGTGTTAATGCGAGCGAGACACTCTACGTCGGCGACAGCGACGTTGATGTTTTTACTGCACACAACGCAGGAGTTGAAGTCTGTGGCGTTGCGTGGGGCTTTCGCGGAAAAGATGAACTCTCTGGTGCGGGTGCGGACTTTATTGCGAACGACAGCGCTGAGCTTCTAAATATAATCAAAGGTTTAGTATGAACAACAGAAATTACAGCAAAGAGCTTGACGCTCTGATTGAGAAAAACAGAAAAGACTCAACTGTGCCGAAGCTTATGCTTCACGCATGCTGTGCGTGTTGCGCAAGTTACGTGCTCGAGTACTTGAGCGAGTATTTTGAGATTTACATCGCGTTTGTGAATCCGAATATCACAGAAAAAGACGAGTATACGTACCGAAAAAGTGAGCTTAGGCGATTGATAAACGAGATGCCACTTAAACGCAAGGTGACTATAGTGCCTGCTGATTACGCTCCTGATGAGTTCCTGAACTCGGTTAAAGGACTCGAAGAAGAGCGTGAGGGTGGTGCTCGGTGTGCTGTGTGCTTTAATATGCGACTGAAAACTACCGCTAAACTAGCTGACGAATTCGGGTGCGAATATTTTGCCACAACGCTGACAATCAGCCCGCTGAAAAATGCCTCTATTATAAATAGTATAGGAGAGAGCGTGCAAAAAGAGTTTAAAGCAAAATATCTTCCGTCTGATTTTAAGAAGAAAAACGGATATAAACGCTCGCTCGAACTCTCCCGTGAATACAACCTCTACAGACAAAATTACTGTGGATGTGTTTTTTCAAAGAGTGAATAATAAAATCTCCCTACCATAGATTTTCTTTGGTGGGGAGATTTTTTATTATCCGTACAAAAAATGTTGTCAAAATATGTTGTATAATAAAAATCGCCTTGATTAATAATTTTAGCTGTTGTATTATAAACTTGAGGTAAAAGCGTGATGGAGGATAGGTATGAGAGCGGACGGTAAAAGACTCAAAGGCGCTGATCCGATGTATCAGGTTGCGGCACATATCATGGCTAAGCGTAGCGACGCTATGAATATGATTACTATCGATATTCCGATAGAACCTATGAATAAATATTTAAACGAGAAGAGAAAAGAGGGAAAACGCTACAGCCACCTGTCTCTGATTATTGCGGCATATCTGCAGACTATGGCTGAGTTTCCTGCCCTCAACAGATTCGTTGTAAATAAAACTATATACGCACGAAACGAAATTGCGGTGGGTATGGTTGTTTTAAAGGGTGGCAAGATTGACTCGCACGGCACTATGAGTAAGCTTTACTTACAACCGCACTATACATTAGATGATGTACAGGAAACTATCGAGAAGTACATAAGTGACAATCGTGCGGAAGAGAATCAGAACAGCACCGATAAATTTATCAAGTTTATTTTAAGTGTTCCGGGACTTCTTCGTTTCGGTATTATGCTTTTTAAGTTTTTTGACAAGTACGGTCTTCTCCCGAAGAAAATTATCGATATCAGCCCGTTCCATACGAGCGCTGTCGTCACAAACCTTGCGAGTATCCGTACTAACCACATTTATCACCACGTTTACGACTTCGGTACTACTAGTATCGCTCTTGCGATGGGTAATCTGCGTGAAGTCCCTGTTGACAAGAAAGGTGAGGTTGTTTTTGAGCGCTGTATGCCGATTGGTCTTGTTATGGACGAGCGTATTGCATCGGGCAGTTACTTTGCGCTTGCTTTTCGACGATTCAAGAAATTACTTGCTGACCCTAGCAAGCTTGAGACTCCTCCTGAGGTTATCGTAGAGGATATCTGAGCCTTCGAAAAGAGCTTTATTAAAGCGTGAAAACAATGTGAAAGTTTTGCGGAAACATGTTACTTTTTGCTGATTTGTAATATTTTTGTAATTTTACGACAAATTGGTGAGGAGTTAAGCAAAAAAATACTGTAATAAAATTGTAAACTTTTACTTCTCTGTGCTTGACAAATTACGTGGCTATGCGTATAATTGATTATGGTATGTAACAAGCAATTTACATTAGTGTTACAATAGTAACAGGAATAAAGCATTTGATTACAAATTACGACAAAGTGTTACGAAATGTAATCTTTAGGCTTGATTCGTAACATTATTGTTGGTAGTAATGCTTAATTGCTTGACATATAATTAAATTGCTTATCAAAGCATTAAAATTAAGGAGGAAATTAAAATGCTTAAGACAAACAAGATTGTCAGTTTGATTCTTGCAGTTGTTTTAGTTGTTAGCATGTTCACTATTGCTTTCACTTCTACAGCAGCATTATCAGAAGGACAAACATGGGTTGTTGCAGGTTCAGGCGGCCTTTGCGGAAACGAATGGCAGATGCCTCCAAGTGACAGCAACTACATGACTTACAACCCAGAGAACGGTAACTATGAGATTTTATATACTGGCATTGCTGCTGGTAATTATGAATTCAAAGTAGTTAACGGTACTGCTTGGGGTGACCCTGACTACAACCTTACAGGTCAGGCAAACGGCGGTGAGAACGGCAAAGTTACAGTAACTGAAGACGGTTCTAACGTACTTATCGGTTGCGATGGTACAAAAGCTTACGTTACAGTTACAGCTGGCGACGCTCCTATCGTACCACCATCATCAGAGGAAGAGTCTTCAGAGACTCCAATCACACCACCAACAGGTGACACAATCACAATCTACTTCCAGAACAACTGGGTATGGCCAACTGTTGAAATGTACTGGTTCGACGGTGCTGGCGGCGAGAACGCTGAGTGGCCAGGCGAAACTTTATCAGCAGACGCTATCGTTGGTAAGGACGATTCAGGTGCTTATGACATCTACAAGCTCGAAGTTCCTGCAAACATTGCTGGTATCGTATTCTCAGGCGAAGGCGGCTACGGCCGTGATCAGTCTGAAGACGTTACAGACATCCAGGAAGGTTACTGCTACTACATGACATATGATGCAGAAACAGATACAAAGCCATGTGCTAGCTACCCATATGTTGAAATTCCATCAGAAGAGCCATCTTCAGAAGAAGAGCCATCAGAGCAGCCATCTTCAGAAGAAGAGCCATCTTCAGAAGAAGAGCCATCTGAGCAGCCATCTTCAGAAGAAGAGCCAGAAGGCCTCTTTGTTAAGGCTGACGGCGTTCTCTACGAAGTAAAGCAGGGCGACATTTACACATACACAACATACCTCACATCTAATGAGAAGATTTGCTCATTCGACGCAAACGTTATGTATGATACAGAAGGTCTTGACATCGTACTCCCAGTTGACGAGTGGGGCGATGTAAACAAGCTCGAACTCTTCCCATTATTCGGTACAGCTACAGTTTGGAATGCTGACATCGACGGCGAGTTCTACTACAACTACTCATTAGCTGACGGTCTCAGAATTAAGACTGAGACAAGAGCTCTTTCTCTCAAGTTCAAGGTAACTGCTGAGTCAGGTATCTAC
>JAZSFG010000097.1:0-10510 GCA_045532065.1 Ruminococcus sp.
CACGCTCACCGAACGAGCGTGTGATATGGTTAGTAGCTGAAAGCTCAGGCAGGTATCTTCTGCGACCAAAAATCGTCTGGACAAAACCTAGTTCTTTTGCTTGATTTATCACATTTTGCATATATAAATCAATGCCTGAGTAGTGCTGTAGATACGACTTTATATACTGTGACGCTTCTTTGTTAGTAACTCCGATATCTTTTGCAAGAGAAAATGCACCTATTCCGTAAACGATACCGAAATTAACCGCCTTCGCACGACTACGCATAACAGGGGTCACCATCTCAAGAGGCATATTGAAAACCTGACTTGCGGTTATAGTGTGGATATCTTCACTGTCTTTAAACGCTTTGCACATATTCTTATCGTTTGAAATATGCGCAAGAACACGCAGCTCAATCTGTGAGTAGTCGGCATCAATCAGCACGCAGTTGTTATCTGCTTTGAAGAACCGCCTGAGCTCTCGACCAAGCTCTGTTCGCACAGGAATGTTCTGTAAATTCGGCTCTGTAGAGCTGATTCGACCTGTACGAGTTTCGGTCTGGTTAAACGAGCTGTGGATTCGACCGTCCTGTGCGACGACTTTAATAAGAGAATCACAGTAAGTGCTCTTTAATTTTGCAAGCGTTCTATACTGAAGAATCATCGAAATGACAGGATGATAATTTATAAGACTCTCGAGTACGTCAGCGTTAGTGGAGTAACCGCTCTTTGTCTTTTTCTTAGCAGGAAGTCCTAATTCTTCAAAAAGTGCAACAGCGAGCTGTTTCGGAGAATTTATGTTAATCTCGTGGCCAATCTGCGCATAGATTTCCTGTTCTAAATTTAAAATCTGTTCACTTAACTTTTCTGAATAAACCTTAATACCCTCTACATCGACACAAAAACCGATGTTCTCCATTTTAGCGAGCACGTTTGCAAGCGGAATTTCGATGTCACACAGCAGTGATTTCTGCGAAAACTCGTCGATTTTCTCTGTTAAAACCTCGCACAAAGCTTTCATAGAGTAAATTACAGCGCACTCTTTTTCTTCACCCTCTACGTTAGGTAGCGAAACAGAGTACTGAGCGCACAGTTTCTCTAAATCGTAGGAAGAAGCGTTCGGATTAAGCAGATACGCCGCAAGCGACACGTCGAAAGTAAGGTTTTTTATTTCAAAGCCGTTTTTGTCAGCAAGAGAGAATAATTCTTTTGAAGAAAAAACAAGCTTTTCAATTTTCTCGTCTTTCAGTACATCAAAGAGTAGAGCAGTATCATCGCACAAAACGAGCAAATCGTCTAAAATATATGCGACTTTGCTAACGCTTTTACTGTGGCTATCACCGTCGAACTCAACATAAACACAGAGTTTATCGTTATTTTTAAGGTAGCTTTTTATTTCTTTTTCGGAACTTTCAGTGTCAAGTTCTACAACAGAAATCGTAGCTGTATCCTGAGCTTTTTCTTCTGTTTTAATAAGCTCTTCGTTGTCTAAACCGAGCTTTGTAATAAGCGAGAAAAGCTCGAGCTTTGACATCATCGTTTTCGCTAAAGCGCGGTCGCCCTGTAGCACTTTGTACTCGTCGATATCGGTATTAACAGGAGCAGTTACACAAATCTCGCCGAGCATACGGGAAATAAGCGCGTTTTCCTTGCTGTCAATAAGCTTTTTGCGCATATTTTCCTTAATATCAAGCTCGTCAATGTGCTCGTAGATGTACTCTACAGTCTTAAATTTAACGATAAGCTCTGTCGCTCCCTTAGGTCCGATACCCGCAACACCAGGAATATTGTCGGATGTGTCGCCCTGAATCGCTTTAATCTCGATAAGCTCCTTCGGTGTGACGCCGTATTCCTCAAACACCGTGTCAGGTGTGTAAATCATAGTGCCGTTTAAGTTCTTAGCGAGTCGCACTGAAACTTTATCTGATACAAGCTGTAAAGAGTCCCTGTCTCCTGTAGCGATTACACACTCGTTGCCGTTTTCTTCACACTTTTTTGCGAGTGTGCCTAAAATATCGTCGGCTTCATAGCCTTCGCAGGTGACTATTTTATAACCTAATGCTGTGAGCAAATCTTTAAGCGGTTGTAACTGCATATGAAGCTCCTCAGGCATACCTTTGCGGTTGGCTTTATAAAGAGCATACGCCTCGTGTCTGAAAGTTTTTGCTTTTAAGTCAAACGCTATAGCTACTCTGTCTGGATTAGTGTCCGCTTTAATTTTTTCGAGCATTGTCAGAAAACCGTAGATTGCGTTTGTAAACATTCCGTCCTTTGTGGTTAACGGACGGATACCGTAATACGCACGGTTTAATATCGAGTTTCCGTCTACTACTAAAAGTTTCATATCTTATACATCACTTCCACTGTGACGCCGTCGCGTCTGTAAAGTCGAGGCACTCGTTTTGATACCGAGCACACAATTTCGTAGTTAATAGTATTTCCCCAAGAAGCTACATCATCAGGAGTCGGCTCGCCGCCTTTTCCGTTACCAAAAAGTACGCACACGTTTCCGATTTCCACCCCTTCAATGTCGGTGACATCGAGTAAAGTCTGGTCCATACAGATTCTGCCGATAATTTTCGCTTTCTGACCTTTTATGAACATATATCCGTCTTTAGCGAAAGCTCTGATGTATCCGTCGGCATAGCCAACAGGTACTGTGGCAATTTTCATATCTCTGTCGGCAGTAAAGGTTCTTCCGTAGCTAACCGTTGTACCCTTTTTGATTTCTTTTACGTAGGAAACCATCGTTTTAAGTCGCATAATCGGTTCAAGCGACAGTCTGTCCTTTAATTTTTTCGACGGAGAAAGTCCGTAAAGCACGATACCTGCACGAACCATATCGAGTTTCATATCTGTATGGTCAAGTATAGCGCCCGAGTTTGAACAATGAGTGAGAGAAAACTCTACACCCATCTCTTTTAGAGTGTCTACCGTGTATTTAAAAGCGTAAAACTGCTTTTTAGTGTACTCTTCTCCGTCTTCGCATTCGTCAGCAACCGCAAAGTGAGTGAAAATACCTTCAGGAATAAGGTTTTCGAGTTCGCACGCTTCTTTAATTTCTTTTATAGAAATATCATCTCTTGGAAATTCCTGACACATAAAGCCAAGACGGCTCATACCCGTGTCGCACTTAATGTGGATTTTAACCTTCACGCCTGCACTAACGCACTCGTCTGAGAGCATTTTTGCGTAGTCTGCGCCGTAAACCGCCTGAGAAATATCGTATTTCGCTAAATCTTGCGCTCTGTTTGCAGGAGTGTAGCCTAAAATGAGGATAGGCTCTTTAATTTTTGCATCTCTTAGCTCAAGCGCTTCGTCGAGATTAGACACCGCGAAGTAGTCGCAGTTTAGCTCGCTGTATAACTTTGCGAGCTCAACCGCGCCGTGTCCATATCCGTCGGCTTTGATAACACAGCAGATTTTAGTGTCATCTCCTATATGATTTTTAATAGCGTGATAATTTTCAATAGCGGCGTCCATATTAATTTCCGCCCACAATCTTCGAGTAAATATCACACATATCACCCCAGTTTACATATTCCTCTATATTATAATATATATGTTTAATTATTACAATAGTTTTGACAATTTAGTGCGTTTATCTTGAATAAACTTACCTATTGATTTTATTGATTTAGTGTGTTAAAATGGTAGAGTGTTTTTTGCAAAATCAAAAATTTAATAAATGGAGGGTATATAATGACTCAAAAACAAATCATTATTCTTGTTGCCTTTGCCGCTTATATGCTACTGATGATTCTCATCGGCGCTTTAAGCTCAAAAAACAAGAATAACGAAGACTACTTCCTCGCAGGTCGTGGTCTTGGCAGCTGGACAGCGGCACTTTCTGCTCAGGCTTCTGACATGAGCGGATGGTTACTTATGGGCTTACCTGGTGCTATCTACTTAGCAGGTACAGGCGAAGTGTGGATTGCTATCGGTCTTTTAATCGGTACTGTTTTAAACTGGTATCTTGTTGCAAGAAGACTGAGAAAATACACAATCGTTGCGAATAACTCGCTTACTATCCCTAGCTTCTTCGAAAACCGTTTCAAGGACAAGACAGGCGTTTTAAAAATCGTCGCTTCTCTTATCATCATCGTGTTCTTTGCGGTTTACACAGCGTCAGCTTTCTCATCAGGAGCTAAGCTCTTCGCTAACGTTTTCGGAAACTCAGCAAATGCTGATATGATGTACACAATCGGTCTGACAGTTGCGGCTTTAGTAATCCTTATCTACACATTTATGGGTGGTTTCAAGGCTGTGTGCTACACAGACTTTATTCAGGGTTTGTTAATGCTCGTTGCTATTTTAGCAGTTCCGATTATCGCTTATATGGGCCTCACAGGTGAATTCGGCAATCTCAATAACGCTTTAACAGCTCACGGTGTTGCTGACCCTGCAGGTTATCTTTCACTTATGAAAGACTCTGAAGGTAACCCAATTACTGCAATATCCGTTATCTCTAACTTAGGTTGGGCTTTAGGCTACTTCGGTATGCCACACATCTTAATCAGATTTATGGCTATTAAGTCTGACAAAGAGGTTAAGAAGTCAAGAATTATCGCTATCGTGTGGGTTATCCTTTCCCTTGGCGCCGCTTCAATCTTAGGTGTTTTTGCTCGTGGCTTCTTAAAGGATACTCTCGATGCTGCTACAAGCGAAACAGTATTTATTAAATCTATTCTCCAGATTTTCGACGGTAATTTTGTTCTTATCTTCATCGGCGGTATCTTCCTGTGCGGTATTTTAGCTGCTATTATGTCTACTGCTGATTCACAGCTTCTCGTTACAGCTTCTGCTGTTTCTGAAGATATGTACAAAGGCGCTATCAACAAAAAAGCAAGTGACAAAAACGCTCTGCTCGTTGGTAAAATCGCTGTTGTAGTAGTTGCTATCATCGCTTATGTAATCGCTCTTGACCCTAACTCTTCTATCATGGGTCTTGTATCAAATGCGTGGGCAGGCTTCGGTGCTGCATTCGGTCCGGTTGTACTGCTCTCACTCTTCTGGAAGAGATTCAACCTCCCTGGCGCTGTAGCAGGTATGGCAACAGGTGCAGCACTCGTTATCGTTTGGGAATACGTTCCATTTGGTGGCGCAACACTCGCTGCTTCAACACGTCTTTACTCACTCGTTGTAGGCTTCTTCCTTGCTGCTTTAGTAGCTGTTGTGGTTACACTCATCACAAAGAAACCATCACAGGAAATCTACGACGAATTCGACAAAGTAAACACAGTAGAAATTTAAGCGCCGAGTGTCCGAACTGGAAACCACAAAAATGTAGGGGCGATTAGTAATCGCCCGAAAACAGAAACGCATATATATCGGGCTACAAAATGAACAGGAACACTTGTTCTTAATTTGTAGGGACATAAGGTGGCGCCCGAGGCTCCGAGCCTTTCGAATTTCAAAGTGATCGAAGTCTCGCTCGATGCGAATACTATATATAGTATATAAAATTTATGACCGACGTCTTTTATGGCGTCGGTCTTTTCTTTTGCCTTTCAGGTTTTTCTGATTCGGAATATAGAAAAACAAAGTTGTAACTTTCGCTTTAGCGCTTTAATACACCCCTATATATAGTGGTTAATGCTTTAAAAGACACAAAATTTTGTTATATTTCCTTATAGCAAAAATAAAGCGGTGTCAATGGATATATTGTACAAATAAAAACTTTTTTCTTGTACAAAAAAGCGATTGATTTTACAGCCTTTGTAAGCTATACTGTATAAGCACTTTTGGGGTCACCACTATATATTGTATTTTGTGACCGACTTCGTAACAAGTATGTAACTATATGAGGGGGATAAAGATGATTACTAAAATCGTAAAACGTGACGGCAGAGCTGTTGACTTTGATCTCGACAAAATCGCACAGGCGATTTACAAAGCCGCACAGGCAATCGGCGGTAACGACTACACAGCCGCTAACGAACTCGCAGAAAAGGTTTGTGAGTATTTAGAAGCAGAACAGGGCACAAAAACACCTACTGTTGAACACGTTCAGGACACAGTAGAAAAGGTTCTTATCGAAAACGGCCACGCTCGTACTGCTAAGGAGTTCATTTTATATCGTGCTGAGCGTACTCGAGTTCGTGAGATGAACACAAAGCTTATGAAAATCTACGAGGACCTCACCTTTATGTCGGCTAAAGACAACGACGTTAAGAGAGAAAACGCTAACATCGACGGCGACACTGCTATGGGCACAATGCTCAAGTACGGTAGTGAAGGTGCAAAGCAGTTCTACGAGATGTACATCTTAAACCCTAAGCACGCTAAAGCCCACAGAAACGGCGATATCCACATCCACGATCTCGACTTCTTAACTTTAACTACAACATGTTGCCAGATTGATTTACTAAAGCTCTTTAAAGACGGCTTTTCCACAGGTCACGGCTTCATCCGCGAGCCTAATGACATCGCGTCATACTCAGCTTTAGCTTGTATCGCTATCCAGTCTAACCAGAACGACCAGCACGGCGGTCAGTCAGTACCTAACTTCGACTACGCTATGGCTCCTGGTGTTGCAAAGACTTACAGAAAGCTCTACAGAAAGAACATCGCTCGTGCTGTTGAGCTTATCTGTGACATTGAAGACACAGATAATGCAATTGCAGACATCTGCGACAAGGCTGAAGAGTTAAGTGCTGACACACCAAAGCTTTCAGACGGCGAAAAGTATATGGCAAAAGAGCTCGAGCTTTTAGTTGAGGCTTATGGCGAGAAAAACGGCGGTAAAATCCAGCGTTTTGCGTTAAAGCACGCAGAAAAGGAAATCGACCGTGCAACATTCCAGGCTATGGAAGCTTTAGTTCATAACTTAAACACTATGCACTCCCGTGCAGGTGCACAGATTCCTTTCTCATCAATTAACTACGGTACTGACACATCTCCTGAGGGCAGACTCGTTATCAAAAACGTTATGCTCGCAACTGAGCAGGGCTTAGGAAACAGTGAAACTCCTATCTTCCCTATTCACATCTTCAAGGTTAAGGAAGGTATAAACTACAACGAAGGCGACCCTAACTACGACTTATTCAAGCTCTCTTGCAGAGTTTCTGCTAAGAGACTTTTCCCTAACTATTCATTCATCGACGCTCCGTACAATCTCCAGTACTACAAAGAGGGTCACCCTGAAACAGAAATCGCTTACATGGGCTGTCGTACTCGTGTTATCGGTAACGTTCACGACCCTTCTCGTGAGATTACATACGGCAGAGGTAACTTAAGCTTTACTTCAATCAACCTCCCACGTCTTGCGATTTTATCTAACAAGAACGTTGACTTCTTCTTTGAACAACTCGACAGAATGCTCGATTTAGTTATCGACCAGTTACTCGAGCGTTTCGAGATTCAGTGCCAGAAGTGTGTCAGAAACTACCCATTCCTTATGGGTCAGGGCATCTGGATTGACTCCGACAAGCTCTCTATCGACGACGAAGTACGAGATGTATTAAAGCACGGTACACTTTCGTGCGGTTTCATCGGTCTTGCTGAAACACTCAAAGCGCTCATCGGCAAACACCACGGCGAAACTGAAGAGGCACAGCGCTTAGGTTTAGAGATCATCGGCTTTATGAGAAAGAAGATGGACAAAGCGTGTCAGCAGTACGGACTTAACTTCTCGCTGCTCGCTACTCCTGCTGAGGGCCTTTCAGGCAGATTTGTCAGAATGGACAAACAGCGTTTTGGCTCTATCGAGGGCGTTACAGACAGAGATTACTACACTAACTCATTCCACATTCCTGTATACTACCCAATCGGTGCATTCGACAAGATTAAGCTCGAGGCTCCGTACCACAATCTTACAAACGCAGGTCACATCTCTTACGTTGAGCTTGACGGCGACCCATCCCAGAATCTCGATGCTTTCGAGCAGGTTGTAAGATGTATGAAAGAAGCAGGTATCGGCTACGGCTCTATCAACCACCCTGTAGACAGAGACCCTGTATGTGGTCACACCGGTATCATCGGCGATGTATGTCCTAAGTGCGGACGTAAAGAAGGTAGCGACGGCGTAGGCTTTGAGCGTATCAGACGTATCACAGGCTATTTAGTAGGTACAGTTGACCGCTTTAACAACGCAAAACGCGCTGAAGTAGAAGACAGAGTAAAGCACTCTTTAGGCGAGGGCGGTCTCTCTGACGCTGAGGCTGTATAATGCCGAAACTACGACTCGCGGGTGTAATCAGAGAATCAATCGTGGACGGTCCGGGAATTCGAATGACAGTATTTACTCAGGGCTGTCCGCACCACTGCAAAGGTTGTCACAACGAACAGACGTGGGATTTTTCGGGTGGTTACGATTCCTCGACTGAGCGAATTTTAGAAGAAGCTAAGAAAGACCCGATTTTACGCGGACTGACCTTTTCAGGAGGCGAGCCGTTTTGTCAGGCACAGGCTCTGTCAGTTCTTGCAAAAGAAGCAAAAGAAAGAGGTCTTGACATCTTCTGCTACACGGGTTACACCTTTGAATATTTAGTATCGCATTTTGACACAAATCCCGAGTACGAAGCACTTCTTAAAGAGTGCGACTACCTCGTTGACGGCCCGTTTATACTTAGCGAGCGTTCATTACTGCTGAAATTTCGAGGCAGTAAAAACCAGCGTATACTCGACGTGAAAAAATCGCTTGATAAAGGCGTTGCGGTAGAAGCTGAACTTTAATAAAAAACAGAAACCTTATTATAGAAAAGGCTGACGGAATTTTCCGCCGGCCTTTTGCGTTTTTTGATACTCTAAAATTAACGTGTATATATTTTATCATTACACAATATTTCGTTGACATCCTTTAGCAGTAGTTATAAAATAAAGATAACAAATTTTAGGAGAGATACTTATGAAATTAAAGAAAATTGTAAGCATTATACTTTCTGTCACATTGATTTTAAGTGTTGCTCTGTTCTCAGCAAACGCAGGTGTGAAAACAGAAATCGCTTCTACATCATCGATGAAATCGTACGACAAGTACCTCGAGAAAATGATGACAACAGCAAAAGTTTCGGGTGTCGCTTACGTTACTAAAAACGGCGCCATAATCGGTCAGCACGCAAGCGGTATGCAGAACACAAAAGAAAATATCGAGATGTCTGTTGACACACTTTTTCCACTCGGTTCTGTTTCAAAGCAGTTCTGTTCAACATCAATCCTCATGCTTTTAGAACAGGGAAAATTAAGCGTTAACGACACACTTTCAATGTATTTTCCTGAGTACGAAATCGGAAAAGACGTAACTATCCACCAGTTGCTGTGTCATCGTTCCGGTATCCGCGACCACGTAAACTACGACGAAGATTACAAAGGTTTTGAAGACCCTTTGGCACAGTATACGCTGTCTGACAAAGCATCTTACAAAGAAAACCAGAAAATAATCACTGACTGGCTTTTCACACAGAAACTCAAGTTCGCTCCCGATGAAAAATTCGATTACTCAAACGCAAACTACCTTTTGCTTTCTATGATTGTAGAAAAAGTCAGTGGCGAGAAGTACTCTGACTTCGTACAGAAGAACATTTTTGATAAACTCTCAATGACCAATTCAGGTTTTTACGAAGACCTCGTTAATTCCCCTTATCTTGCTGAGAATCACTTGAAAGAGGGTAATTTACCACTTGAAGCATACCACAAAGGCTTGTCACAGGGTGCCGGCGATATTGTTTCAAACGCAAAGGATATCAACAAGTGGCTTGACTCCATTTCTCACCGCACACTTTTAAGCGACGAGAGCTACGATATGATGGCTAAAGATTACGGCGAGCAGTACGGCTACGGTGTGATAGTAAACGAGAAGGCAGGCACTATCGGTCATTCAGGCGGTATCATCACATACGAATCATACATACTCACTATTCCAGAACTTCAATTAAACGTCTTTGTTGTCACTAACGATTTTGAAACAGTTGCCAGCAAAAATTACAATATGGTAGCGTTCTCTAACGCAATAGTCAATAAATTCACAGGCAAAACTGTAGTAGGCGACGTAACAGGCGACAAAGACATCACCATCATCGACGCTACAACAATTCAGCGACACTTAGCACAGTTAACAACTTTTAGTGACGCACAGCTTAAAGCAGGTGACGCAAACGGCGACGGCGACGTAACTATTACTGACGCAACAGAAATACAGCTCTTCATCGCTAGAAAATAAGTAAAAAGAAAAGGCTGACGGTTATCCGCCAGCCTTTATTTTTTATTCGCCTAAAAGTTTGTCTGCGACAGTTTTTATTTCTTCAAAAGAATTTATAACAGCATCGTTTGAGTCGACCTCGCCGAAGCCGTAGGACGCGTAAACAAACGGTACATTCGCTTCTTTTGCGGCGTTTTCATCGCTTTTTGTATCGCCAACGTAAATCGCTTTTTCAAAGCCGTTTCGCTTACACACAAGCTTTATGTTCTCGCCTTTTGTCAGCGGGCTCGAGCCTGCACACTCAAAGTCTTTAAGCAATTCTCTCAGGTTATAATATTCCAGAAAAGAATTAAGATACCCACTCTGGCAGTTGCTCACGATAGCAAGATT
>JAZSFG010000063.1:0-34075 GCA_045532065.1 Ruminococcus sp.
CTGCACAGGCTAACGCTGAGCGTGACGGTGTTGATATGCGTATGTATCGTATTATTTACGATTGTATCGAAGAAATCGAAGCTGCTATGAAGGGTATGCTTGCTCCGAAAACAAGAGAAGTTATCTTAGGTACTGCAGAAGTTCGAAATGTTATCCGTATTAAGTCAGTCGGTAACGTTGCCGGTTCTTACGTCAAGAGTGGTAAAATCCAGCGTGGCGCAGGTGTACGTGTTGTTCGTGAAGGTATCATCATCGCTGACGATACAATTGCAACTTTACAGCGTTTCAAGGACTCTGTAAAAGAGGTTGCTGAGGGTTACGAGTGCGGTATCCTGTTAGAAAAATATGCAGACATTAAAGAAGGCGATATCTTCGAAGTATTCACAATCGAAGAGTATCGTGAGGACTAACTTATGGCTAATCATAAAATCGGACGTACAACCGAAGATATAAAGCGCGAGCTCACGGCTATTTTCCGTGAGCTTAAAGACCCGCGCGTAACGGAAGTTTTTCTGTCTATCGTGAGAGTTGAGGTCACAAACGACCTGTCATACTGCACAGTTTTTGTCAGCTCTTTAGAGGGACTTGATAAAACAAAGAACGCGTGCAAGGGACTCGACTCAGCGGCAGGATATATCCGCCGAGAGCTCGGCCACAGATTAAAGCTCCGTCACGTGCCGTCGCTTATTTTTACAGCTACTGATTCTATTGAATACAGTGCTGAAATCTCGAGAATTCTGAATTCTCTTGATATTAAGGAGAATGAAAATGAGGATGATAACGCTATCTGAAGCGGCAACTCTGCTTAGTGAAAACGATAATTTTCATATTCTGACACACCGTTATCCTGACGGTGATACGTTAGGTTGTGCGTTTGCGCTTTGTTACGCGCTTCGCACACTCGGCAAGAACGCTAACATTATTTTAGACTCAAAGCTTCCGTCGAAATTCACCTATCTCGCTGAAAATTACTGTGATCAGGATTTTGTCTGTGATTTTGTTGTGTCAGTTGACGTTGCGGCTCCTCAGTTGCTTGGTAGTTTACAGGAGCGATACGCTGACAAAATCGACCTTTGTATCGACCACCACGCGTCGAATTCTATGATAGCGGACAACATCTGTGTTGACGCAACTTGTGCTGCTGCGTGCGAGATTATCCACGTGCTGATTAAAGCGATGGGTGTTGAAATCACGAAGGATATCGCAAATGCGATTTACACAGGCGTGTCGACTGACACAGGTTGTTTTTGTTACACAAACACAACTGCACAATCTCATCATATCGCCGCTGAGCTTATTGATTTAGGTTGCGATTTAGAGATGATCAACCGCATTAACTTCGAGACAAAAACACGCGCTAAGCTTAAGATGGAGCGTATGGTTTACGACACAATGGAGTTTTATTGTGGTGGAAAATGTGCGATTATTTACACAACAATCGCAATGCAGAAAGCACTCGGTGCGGGTGATGATGAGATGGAAGGTTTAGCTTCTATTCCGCGTCAGGTCGAGGGTGTTAAAATCGGTATCACCATGCGCGAAAAAGAGGACGGAACTTTTAAAGTTTCTGTTCGTACAAACGACGGTGTGGATGCTTGTGACTTCTGTGCTCGTTTTGGCGGTGGTGGTCACGTTGCGGCTTCGGGTTGCTCGATCAAGGGCGACTTGCAAAGCGTAAAGTATATGCTGATTAAAGCAGCCGAAGAGGTACTATGAACGGGATTATCATCATAGACAAGCCGACTGATTTCACCTCTTTTGATGTTGTCGCTGTTGTCAGACGAACTTTGCACACGAAAAAAGTCGGTCACTGCGGCACACTTGACCCTAATGCGACGGGTGTTCTGCCTGTTTTAGTCGGTAACGCGACAAAAGCTCAGGACATTATCCCGAATCACGATAAAAGTTACGTAGCCGATTTTAAATTCGGCTATTCTTCCGATACTTTAGACGTGTGGGGAGAGGTGAAAGAGGAGAAAACTCCTCGCGTTACGAAAGAAAAGCTCTGTGATACAGTGAAAAACTTTGTTGGCGAACAGCTTCAGGTTCCGCCGATGTATTCGGCGATACAAAAAGACGGAGTCAGACTTTACGAGCTTGCACGACAGGGCATCGAAATCGAGCGTGAAGCTAGAAAAATCAATGTTCACTCGTGTGAGGTTTTGAGTTTTGACGAAGAAAAGCAAGAAGGAAAACTCGCCGTATCGTGTTCAAAAGGCACGTATATACGCAGTTTAATCGATGATATCGCGAAGAGTATGAACGAATCTGCCGTTATGACCGCGCTTGTTCGTACTACTGCGTGCGGATTTACTCTGGATAATGCCATTTCACTTGATAAGCTGAAGGAAATAGCTGACAGCGATGAGCTTAGTAACTATATGCAGTCGATTGAGAGCCTTTTTGTGACGTACCCTGAACTGGTTGTATCTGACAAGCAGGCACACAGATTCAGAAACGGTAATCCGCTTGATATAAATCGTACGAAACTACGCGATATTGAGCCTGAAAATGGTGATATTTACCGCGTAAAAAGCGAAGAAGGCGAACTGCTCGCACTTGGAGTCGTCGATTTAGCAAAAGGCGCAATTAAAATTTATAAACATTTCGGTAAATAAAAAAGCTTCCGTTAATTCGGAAGCTTTCTTTTTTGTCTTATTTGTTTTATTCTTTTGTTTCGACTTTTTCGGATGTCAGGAAACGTATACTTCTCTCGGTTGCATCTTTACTGTTTTTGAAGTCGCCGCCTGCGTTTCTGTAGTCAAACATAGTAGTAAAATGGGTGACATCATCGTAGAGTGAGTCAAGGTAGTTTCTGCACAGTGCGTTTGTAATTTCGCAGAAAGCCTTCATATCCTTGTTTTTTATACCGCCCTTCTGAGCTGCTGCGCGGTGGAGTAATTCGTAGTGGTTAAGACACAGGTAGTCCTGCTTTTTAAATAGCTCGCGGAACTCTTCGTCAATCCCAAACTGCACAAAAACCGTAGAGAGCAGGTGCTTTATATCTGCGTCGATTCTGTCACACACGTAACATGAGTGACGAGCTTTGTGAATATTGTCGAGCTGACTTTTGCTTGGTTTTGTGCTTAAGTTTTTCGGCACCATATGCTCTTTAACGTAGTCAAGGCGAGTCTGCATAAGCAGAGCGTTTGATAGCTTAGGACCTGTTTTCATCATCATTTCATAGTGCTTGTGACAAAAGCCTTTTTCATTAGTGATAACGCGGATGTTAGGCGCCATCATCGCAGAACCCGTGATGTATTCAACGTACTGTTCCTGAATGCTCTCGTACATACGGCAGATAGGACAGCCATCGGTTTCTCTGAAAACGTCATTTATCGGGATAGTACAGATATTTTCTTTCATAATATCAACTCCAACATTTAGCATAGAGTGAGACAAATAAGTCCGAATCAGATTTTTGATGGATTGTTTTTGTCAACTCTTTGTTAAAATACAGTTAACCGTCAGGATACACTGTGTTTTTTGTCGCGATTGAGCCAAAAATTCTACGACCTAAATTATAAGAAGTTTCAGTTAATTTTTGGTGGCTGAGAACCCTGCAAGGCTGACGCCTGTAGGGTTTAAAACGCCAAAAAGTAGCGAAAATACTATAATTTAGGCTGGTTAGGATTTACTCGGCTCACTCTAAGACTAATTATAGCATATTATTACTCTTTGTGGTATAATGTTTTCATAAATATTTTAAGGACAGATGATTATGGGAAAAGTTTCATTTAAAAATATATATCCGTTTGATTTAGCCCAGACGCTTGATTGCGGACAGAGTTTCCGATGGGTAAAAAATGAGGACAACTCTTTTACCGGAGTTGTGAGAGATAAGGTAGCAACAGTGTGGTATGAAGGCACCACGCTCACAGTAGAATATAGTGGTGAAACAGACGAGTCGCTGTGGCGCGAGTACTTCGATTTGGATTTAGATTACGCAGGCATAAAAGATGATTTGTCAAAAATGCACCCTGTTTTAGCACAGGCATCTGTGTATGCTGGAGGCATACGAATCTTAAAACAAGAGCCGTTTGAAGCGCTAATTTCTTTTATCATTTCGCAGAACAACAACATTGAAAGAATAAAAGGTATAGTTTCGCGTCTGTGCGAAAATTTCGGCGAGTGCATTGACGGAGTTTATTACACTTTCCCGAGTGCCGAAAAATTAGCTTTATTAAGTCCTGATGATTTAGCGCCTATTCGCGCGGGTTTTCGCAACAGATACATAATAGACGCCGCACAAAAGGTCGCAAATGGTGAAATCGATTTAGAAAAGCTTCGTGATGTGGATTATTTTGAAGCTCAAAAAGAGCTTATGAAAATCGTCGGAGTTGGTGTGAAAGTCGCTGATTGCGTTCTGCTTTATGGTTTGCACCGACTTGAGTCGTTTCCACTTGACGTGTGGATGAAGCGAGCGTTAGAAGTGCTGTTTGAGGGATATGATGGTAGCGAATTCGGTTTATATGGCGGTATCGCGCAGCAGTATATTTTTCACTACTCGCGTATGCACAAAGAGCTTTTCAATTAAGCGCCGAGCACCGGAGCCTTTAAAAATCAAGTGCGAGATGGGACTGCCCGTAGGACACGTAGTGTCCGCAGGGTGGTTAATCGAGAACGTGGATTTTTAAGGATTAGCATAGGTGAACGAGGCGTGATATGAAAGCGCTGAAGCTCACACACTTCGTGTCTAAAACATACATATTTTCACCTTAACTGCACAAACTACTGTCGGGGTGATAGTATGGATGACGAAAAGTTGCTTAATCTTATTTCCAAAAACGCTGAGATGGGTGTGGTCGGAATCGATGCGGTCAAGGACTACGCGACTTCCGACAAGTTCAAAAAAGAGCTAATGAATCAGCGAGAGGAATACAACAAAATTTATAAAAGCGCTCACAATATGCTAAAAGAGCAAGGAAAATCCGTTGAACATCCGAATGCGATGGCGAAAGTATCGACTGAGATGATGAGCAGGATGAAGACGCTCGTTGACCCGACCGACGCAAAAATCGCCGAAATGATGTTACAGGGAAGCGCGATGGGTGTCGCAAAGGTTATCCGTAACGCAAAAGATTATACCGGCGAGGATGAGTCTATCGTTGATTTAGCGAACAAACTTCAGCGTACCGAAGAGCTTAATATTGAAAACATGAAGCGCTATTTATGAGAATAAGCCTGACAGTCATTTGCTGTCAGGCTTTAAATTTTCGGTTTGTGTTGAAAACTAAAAGATGCCATGATATATTATAATTGTGTACTCTATTGTTTTGGAGGGCAAGATGAAGGCTTTATTTTTACTACAGATTTTGTGCCTGATTATCGGGTGCGTTACTTTATTTTTGAAGAAAGAGAGTAAAATGCTCAAGCTTGTAAAAGTAGTAGCTTTAGCGCTCAATGTGGTTTTAGGATTAGCAGTGTTTTTGTTTGAGCCTACTTTTTCTTCAGTTTCTCTCGGGATAAGTATTTTTACCGTAATTTCGTTTTTGATACATATTTTCGCTAGCGGTAAAGGAGCTAAAGAGGGACTAAAAAATACTGCGAAATTTGTGTCAAAGGCGATACTTATTATTCTGATTTTAGAGGCGCTCGTATTTAACTTTAATTCTTTCCACGTTATGTCCAAAGACTATGAGGAGTTTTCTCTTTCGATAAGCGAGGGTAGAGTCGAAAATCTAGCAAAAGAAAGCGGCGGATATAAATTAAGCGAAGACAACCAAAGAGCCGTTATTGAGTTTACGGATATTAATGAAGAAATCGGAACGATTTTCTTTGATGTAGACTCCTTGTCGCCGAGTGTTAGTTACAGCATTGATTTTTCAGACGAGAGTAACAGCAGTTATTATATTCGTCAGGGATTAGTAGAAGGCGAGATTTTCCCTGAGATTGAGGACAGTAAATACGTTATCTGTAATTTCTCGGGCGATGTTTCGAAAATAAAAATTTCGCTCGAAGCAACGGACGGAGATTTCACTCTTCCTGATACTATCGACTTTAACAAGGACCATCCGTCAACCTTTTCTATACTGAGAATGCTGATTTTTTTGGCATTTGCGGTGTTTGTTTTCCTGTTTATAAAATCAGTTTATCTGAATCGCTCTATAAAAGAGCAGAAAGACAGTATAAAACACGTTACAGCGTTAGTGGTTTTAGTGTTACTACTTATTATGATGTTTATGACGACGGTTGCGTCAATAGGTCAGGATATTTTCCATCTCACAACCGGTAACCAAATGACGCAGGAGCTTGTTGACGCATTTAAAGACGGACGCGTTACGCTTGATACTGTACCGAGCGACGAGCTTTTAGCACTTGAAAATCCTTATGACTGGAGTCAGCGTACAGAAAGCGGTGTTGACGCTTTGTGGGACCACGTTATGTACGAGGGGGAGTACTACTCTTACTACGGCATAGGGCCTGTGCTTTTACTGTTCTTACCGTATAACCTTATTACGGGCTACTATTTTCCGAGTACAGTAGCCACTTTCCTTTTCTCGGCAGTAGGTTTAGTTTTCTTAGCGCTGACCTTTATGAAGCTTTCTAGGAGATATTTTAGTGATATACCGCTTTCGATGTACCTTGTATCTCTTATTATGATACTTTCAACCTGCGGTATCTGGTACTGTATACTTCCATCGAATTTCTACGAAATAGCTCAGACCTCGGGATTCTGTTTTGTGACACTCGGAGCATATTTCTTAGTAAGTTCGAATTTGCTGTCTGCAGGAAAAATCAGACTATTGCCTCTTGCACTCAGCTCGCTGTTTTTAGCTATAGCGGTTACCTGTCGACCGACAACTGCTGTGTGGTGCGTTGTGGCTCTGCTGTTTATCGGCGCTGGGGTAATTAAGCTCTATCGCGAGCATAAAGAAAAAAAGAAATCGTCGGTTTATGTGAAATATTTGTTATCCGCACTTGTGCCGTTTGCTGTAATCGGTGCTATGCAGATGATTTATAACTACATTCGTTTTGATTCGGTTTTTGACTTCGGTATTCAGTACTCGCTTACAATAAACGATTTTACTAAAGCACAGTATCATACTCAATTTGCGGCAATAGGTTTTTATAACTATCTTTTAGCGCCGCCGTCGTTTAGTTCACATTTTCCGTTTGTAGTGACTAATATAACGGACCTTGATGTAAACGGCTACTATTTTACAGCAACAAACAACGGTTGTGGACTGTTCTTCAGGGCGTTGCCGATGTTCGCACTGTTTTTGTCACCTTGTGCATTAAAATATGTCAGCAAGAAAAACCGGGTTTTAGTTTCGGTACTGTTTTCAGCGGTTGCTTTTGTCGCACCGTTTATAGTTATTTTCTCCGTGTGGGAGAGTGGCTATGGTGTGAGATATATGGTCGATTTTGCGTGGCAGATGCTTATGTGTGCACTTTTTGTCGTATTTTTACTTTATCAGAACACAAAGTACGAAGAAACAAAGAAGATTTATCGTTACGCAATGCTTGTTTTTATGTTTTTATGTGTAATCGTAAACTTCGCACTTGTGTACGCGTATATTTATCCTAATAATCTGCCGCTGGGTGCATATACAATTTTTGAGCGCTTTGCACGTGCTTTTTGCATATTTAATACCTGATATCGCCAAAAAATGATTGAAAAACTAAAACGCTTGTGGTATAGTCATAGTACTTTTTAATTTAAGGCAGGCTCAGATAAATGAAAAAGTTTAATAAAAAAGCGTTTCTAGTTGCACTTGTTGTGTCGCTTGTGCTTCTTGTTGTTGCGGTAGCGGCGACGCTGTTGTTCGATTACTATAATGATACTATAAAATTTGATACCCTTGGTTTAGTGCTCGGTCATTCTATCGGTTTTGTTTTGCTGTTTTTTATTGTGTACAGATACGAAGCAAAGGACGAAACGGATGATAACAACAATATCGATCACAATATATACTAAAAGAAAAGCTCAGGCTGTGTTTAGCCTGAGCTTTTAATTTTATTATACATTTATCACTTAATTTTTCTGGCTTCAATGTAGTAGCGCTTATCGTGAGCGTGACCCATCGAGAAAGTCTTTCTCGGGAGTGAACCGTCAGAAACAACTGCAGGGAAGAGGTCGCTTTTGCCCATACCCTCGAAGATGAAACCTAAGGTGTTATCCTCTTTGCACAGGTCATACACAACCTGTTCGCCGTGAATATAGTCGATTTTAACCTGCTTGTTTTCCTTTAAGTACTCGTCGATGAACACCTGAAGTGTGCCGACAGGAAGTTCGGCTGTCGCCTTAACTGTTATGTATTCCTTGCCTTCTTTTGTAACACACTCGAAATCCTGAGTGTTATCACCGCTTGATACAGCGTGAGCGGATAAGAACTTATTCATAAAGTCTTCAGCGTCAACATTGAACATAACGCGGTAAATCGGCTCGAATTCGATAGACTCATCGTGGATATTAACGATTTCAACGAGAGCGTAGCGATTCTCAGGTGTTGGGTTTAAGCGATAGCATTCTTTTGCTGTTGCGAGTGAGTGGTTGCCGTCACCTACAGCAAAGAGCATTTCGTTTTCTTTGCCACTTAAGAGGCTCTCAATAGCTTCCCCAACTACGTTTTGTGTGTCTTTATCGATGAAGTAACCCTCGATATGACCACCACCCTGCATAAGAGTGAAGTCATAAGCGTTTTCAAACTCGCTTTTTTTGTTGCTTAACGGTTCGATGACTTTTCTGTCTTTATCGTCGATTAAAAGCATAACGTGTGGCATCTCTAAAACAGCATCTTTGCGGATTGCAACACGAGGTGGAATACGCTCAAGTACAGTCTGCTCGGTTGCACGGATTAAAGCGTGTGAGCCTTTTGTGTAGTCGTAGTCCTCTAAATCGATAACACCGACGATACCTTTTCTTACTGTGTTGTTAGATTCACGCTCAACATAAATCATAGCGTCGTCATATTCTTCGAAAACTCCCTGCTTTAGGTAGTCGTTCATACAGCTGTTTATAGCGTTGATACGCTCTGAGTTATCGTCACTTAAATATATCTCAGGAAGGATGATGTTGAGTGCAGACGGTGAGTCTTTAACAATCTCCTTTACCTCGTCCCAGTACTTCTGTTCTGATGTGTACTGGTCACATGCCACAACAGACCATTTCTCAAAGTCCTTTTTTGGCAGTAAAATTTTAGCAGAATTAAAATGATATTTCATAATGCGCCTCCAAAAATTTCTACATTAAAGGATACCACAAAGAGAGCATTCGTGCAACTTTTTTATATTTGGTATTGATAAAAACGCTTTGAGGATGTAAAATGGTAAACGGTGATTTTATGAAAAAGCTTATTATGACTGATCTTGATTGCACATTACTTATTATGGATCAGGATGTATATATAAAGAAATACGTAAACGAAATTGCGAAGATGTTCTACGAACTCGGTTACGATGGAAAATTCATCGCGAAGTCTACTATGCAGGCTAGTATGATGATGGCAAAAAACGACGGAAGCAAGACAAACGCACAGGCGTTTGAAGAAGCTTTTGAGTCGATTGTCGGCGATGGAGCTAAGAAAATTATCGAGCTTTTTGACGATGTTTACGGCGATAGATACAACTCTATTAAAGAGATTACAACTTTTAACCCGCACGCAGAAGAAATTGTCTCCCTTATGCGTGAAAAAGCCGAGCATATTGTTGTTGCTACTCAGCCGATGTTTCCTCTCGAAGCTGTCAGAAAGCGTCTTTCGTGGACAGGACTCAAGCCTGAGATGTTCGACCACGTCACAGTTTACGACAACAGCACTTTCTGTAAGCCAAACCCTCTTTATTACAAAGAAGTTATGGATAAATTCGGTGTTACAGCTGAGGAAACCCTGATGATTGGTAACGACATAACAGAGGACATCCTCCCGTGTCAGAAACTCGGCGTTGATACATTCCTCGTTATGGATGGACTTATAAATACGATAAACCACGATTTATCTGGTATCCGCAAAGGCGGATATGATGACCTTATCGCTCATCTTAAATCTCTGTAAAAAAACGCACAGCTTTGGGCACCCAAAGCTGTGCGTTTTCTTATGAATATCGGGTTTCTAAAATTTTATTGCCGTTGTCTGTGTGATTTTCAAGATAGTCTAAAATCTCGCTTTCGTCATCGCTTACGAAAAACAGCTCGAGGTTAGCGCTTTTAAGGAAGTTCTGCTCTACGCCGTTTCTTAAAAACTCAATCAGACTGTCGTAGTAGCCGTTAGTATTCAAAATTGCGATTGGCTTTTTGTGGCGGTCGAGCGAGCGCAGAGTCAAAATTTCAAAAAACTCTTCGAATGTTCCGATACCGCCCGGAGTAACAATGAAGGCGTCGCTGTGGTTTTCCATCAGCATTTTGCGTTCTCTCATTGTATCAGTGAAAATCATCTCGCTGCATTTGTCAAAAAGTGCGCCGTCAATGTTGAAGAACTGCGGTACAATACCGAGAATGTGACTTTTGCTGTCGCATATTCCGCGAGCGACAGCACCCATCAGTCCGTTTGCGCCGCCGCCGAAAACAAGGTCGTGGTGGTGTTTTCCCATTTCTTTGCCTAACTTTTCGCCTGCTGTCAGAAAAGATTTGTCAATTTCATTTGAAGCGGCGCCATAAACACAAATTCTCATAAAAAACCTCCGATTATAAGCACATTTCAAAAATCTTCTCGATGTCTGCAGGATAAAGTTTTACAAAGCCGTTGATGCACTCACCCTCGCACGCTTTTTGAGCCATAATTTTGAAGTGTTCTCTGTCGATTCCGACCTGCGTGAAGGTACTCTGAAGCCCTAATGTGTTAAAGAAGAAGTCACAGAGTTTTTCAATACTGAGTTTTGCGATCTCCATAGGTGGGAGATTTTTGTCAATATCAAAAACGTTAACGCCGAACTGCACGTATTTATCGACATTTTCATCATTTAAACAGTAGCTTAAGAATCTAGGAGTGAGAATCGCAAGGCCTAAGCCGTGAGTTATGTCATAAATAGCTGAAAGTTCATGTTCGAGTGGGTGACAGCTCCACTCGTGGGTTTTACCTGCTTTGACAAAGGTGTTTATAGCCCATGTGGACGCCCACATAAGGTTAGCGCGAGCTTCGTAGTCGTTAGGGTTGTTAATTGCAACTTCACCGTATTTGATAACAGTTTTCAGTAAGCCCTCCATAAATCTGTCGAGCATATACATATCATTTTGTGGTGCAAAGTAAACCTCTAAAATGTGGCTTATTATATCCGCACAACCGCACGCTGTCTGATACTTGCTTACAGAGTAGGTGAGAGTCGGGTCTAAGAACGACGCTTTTGGTAAAAGCGGACGGGCGAGTCTGCCGATTTTATCTTTTGTCTGTGGATTAGAGATAACACCACCGCAGTTCATCTCGGAACCTGTTGCGGAAAGTGTAAGGACAGTGAGTACAGGCAGAGCGTCATCTACATCAGCCCACTTAGAGAAGAAATCCCACGCGTCGTGGTCTACTTTAGCACCTGCCGCAATCCATTTTGTAGCATCTAAAGTAGAGCCGCCACCGACAGCGAGAAGTACGTCGATGTTTTGCTCTTTACAGATTTTCACACCCTCGCGTACAGAGTCTATACGAGGGTTTGGCTCAATTCCCGAGAGTTCAAAAACTTCGCTTCCTGCTTTAGTAATCTCGTCAATAATCGTATCGTAAAGACCTGATTTTTTAATCGAGCCGCCACCGTAGCATAAAAGCACCTTTTTGCCGTAGTTTTTAAGCTCTGTGTGAAGATTAGAAACGGCGTTTTCGCCGAAATATATTTTAGTCGGTACGTCGTAAATAAAACTGTTCATAGCATCCTCCTTAGAACAAGTGGAGTAAGTACTCCTTAATCTGTTTCAAACTGGCTGTTGTAAAGCTGTGCGTAGAAACCGCCTAAGCTTAATAGTTCTTCGTGTGTGCCCACAGAGTCGATGTCACCGTCTTTTAGTACAATAATGACATCTGCATTTTTGATGGTCGAAAGTCTGTGCGCAATTACAAACGAAGTTCTGCCTACTGTGAGCTTATCCATAGCGTCCTGAATAATGCGCTCAGTACGTGTGTCGACCGAGCTGGTCGCTTCGTCCAAGATGAGAAGTGGAGCATTTTCAATCATCGCACGAGCGATGGTTAACTGCTGTTTCTGTCCTGCTGACAAGGTTGTTTTGTCGTCTAGGACTGTATCGTAGCCGTGTGGAAGCGAGTGGATAAAACGATGGATTCCGACCGCTTTGCACGCGTTTACGAGTTCTTCGTCGCTTACGTTTTCTTTCGAGTAAATAAGGTTTTCCTTAACTGTGCCCTCGAACAGCCATGTGTCCTGAAGTACCATACAGAAAAGTTTGTGAACATTGTGTCTGGTAAGCTCATCGATTTCGATGCCGTCGATGAGAATATCACCGCTGTTCACTTCGTAGAAACGCATAAGCAGGTTAACAAGCGTTGTTTTACCGCTTCCGGTTGGTCCGACAATAGCGACTTTCTGACCTGCTTTAACCTTTAAACTGAAATCTTTGATGATAGTTTTGTCTTTTGTGTAGCCGAATTTTACGTTTCTGAACTCGACGTCGCCCCTGACGTTTTCAAGCGTCGTCTTTTTGTGGCTCTCATCGTTTAATTCAGTAGCCTTGATGTACTCGAAAACTCGCTCGCTAGCTGCGGCTGTTGACTGCATACTGGTGAAAGCCTGCGCAATCTGTGACAGAGGATTTGTGAAAAGTCTGATGTACACCATAAACGCTACGACAACACCGAATGTGATTTTTCCGTTTATCGCGAGTAAAGCTCCGACGATACACACAGCAACATATCCGAGGTTTCCGATGAAATTCATCAAAGGTTGCATTAATCCTGAAAAAGCGGACGCTTTGAATGAGCTGTCGCGCAGGTGGCGGTTAATTCGCTCAAACTCCTGCTTCGACTGTTTCTGTGCGTTGAAAACTTTAACAACTGTATGGCCTGAGTAAATCTCCTCGACGTGACCGTTAATCGCACCGAGATGTCTTTGTTGACGGGTAAAATGCTTCTGTGAGTGCTTCATAATGAAGCTCATCAAAAAGAAGCCCAGAAGTGAAGTGATAATCGCGGTAAACGCCATAATGTAGTTTGTGACAAACATCATTATAAGCGAGCCAATAAACAGCGTGAGTGATGAAACGAGCATGCCGATGCTCTGATTGAGCGTCATACCGATGGTGTCGACGTCGTTTGTGATACGCGACAGCACATCTCCGTAGCTTGTTTTATCGAAGTAGTTAAATGGCAGACGGTTTGTTTTTTCTATAATATCTTTTCTCAGCTTTTTTGACAGTACCTGTGTGACGGTTGCCATAATATAGTGCTGTGAGAAATTGAGCACCCAGCTTATCACGTAGAGCACCGCCATAAACACAGAAAGTTTTGTTACGGCAGCGGTGTCTACAGTAGTAGTAAGACCCTGAGTGATGATGTCTGTAATAGAGCTTAAAAATTTCGGTCCGACGAGCGATACGATAGTGCCGAACAACGAACACACTATAGCGATTATGACGAGCGGAACCTGCTTTTTAGCGTATTTTATGAGTTCGCCCCATGTTTTTCTGAAGTCTTTCGGTTTTTCTCCGTTGAATTTATTCCCAGGTCCGTGACCTCCTCTGTGAGGAACAGGAGGTTTTTTTGTGTTTTCGCCGACAATAGTCTTTTTCTTTTCTATCATTTGCTCAACTCCTCCTTTGACAACTGTGAAAGAGCAATCTCCTTGTAAACATCACAAGTGTCGAGTAACTCTTTGTGCTTGCCCATACCTGCTATTTTGCCTTCATCGAGGACGATAATCAGGTCTGCATCTTTAATAGTACCGATTCGCTGAGCAACGATGATATTTGTTGTGCCTGAGGTTTCTTCTTTAAGTGTCTGTCGCAAAGTGCGGTCGGTTTTGTAGTCAAGTGCTGAGAAAGAATCGTCAAAAATCAGGATTTCAGGTTCTCTGCACAAAGCTCGTGCTATACAAAGTCGCTGGCGCTGACCGCCCGAAACATTTGTGCCGCCTTGTGTGATATCTGATTCATATTCATACGGCATTTTTTCGACAAAATCCTGAGCCTGTGCGATTTTTACTGCTCGTTTTACATCATTTTCAGAGTAGTCTTTGTTTTCTTTTTCACCGAAAGCGACGTTTGTATTGACACTTCCTGAGAACAGGAGTGCTCTCTGTGGAATATAACCGAGTTTATCGTATAGACTCTTCAGCTTATAGTCTTTTACGTTTATGCCGTCAACTAAAACTTCGCCCTGTGTTACGTCGTAAAATCTCGGGATAAGGTTAATGAGAGTAGTTTTGCCACAACCGGTCGAGCCGATAATCGCGACTGTCTGACCTTTTTTTGCCTTAAACGAGATGTCTTCGAGCACGTAGTCTGATGAGTCGGGATATTTAAAGCTGACGTTTCTGAATTCGATTTCGCCTTTAACTTCAGTACTTGTGCCGTCGTTTTCGCCGTCAAAAATGGTAGGTTCTGTGTCGATAACCTCATTGATACGCTGTGCTGAAATGATAGCACGCGGCGCCATAATAAAAATCATATTAAGCACCATAAACGAGATGATAACCTGTATTGCGTACTGTGAGAACACGATCATTTCCGAGAAAATTGTGAGTTTATCTCCCATAGCCGCCTGATTGATGAGGAATGCACCTATCCAGTAAATGATGAGCGACATTCCGCTCATAACAACGTTCATACTAGGCCCCATAATCGCCATAACGCGGTGTGCGGATAGGTTGTTCGAGGTGATTTCCTCGTTTGCTTTTTCGAACTTTTCTTCCTGATACTTTTCTGCGTTGTATGCGTGTACAACACGTAAGCCGTTTAAGTTTTCGCGTGTGATTCTGTTGATATTGTCTGTCAGTTTCTGTATACGCTTAAATTTAGGGAGTGCGAAGAAGTAACAGATGAGGAGTATTATACATATAAAAGCTACGCACAAAGCGGTCGCTAAAGTCCACTGCCAGTGTTTAGTTGAAATTTTTGAGATTGCCCACACACTCATCACAGGAGCTTTGATTATAGCGAGTGTGCCGAAAACGATGATATTCTGCACCTGTGTGATGTCGTTGGTTGAACGAGTGATGAGAGATGGAGTAGAGAAGCGGTTCATCTGTTCAAGCGAGAACGACTCGACTTTATCGTAGAGCTTTGTGCGGACGCTGAACGAGTAATCTGCGGCGATCTTAGCCGATATAAAATGTATAAACACAGCAAGCAAAAGTGTAAATATCGCGCACAGCAACATTTGTGCTCCTGCTGCGATTATAGCCGACATTTCGGTGCCTTGTGTCTGAGTAAGCGTTGTGATTTGTGCCATATATTCAGGCATTTTCAGCTCAAAAAACACCTGTATGAGTATGCAGACGGCGTTGAGTGCAACATAAAGCCAGCACTTTTTCGGGAAATGTTTCAGTATATGTTTCACTTTATGCCTCCTGTGTAAGATTTTTCTTGATTTTCTCGAGTGTTCTGATGAAAGCCTTCAGTTCTTTTTCGTCTATATCTTTAGTGATAGTATCGTCTAACACTTTTCGTATAGGGTTTAGCTTTTCTGCTATGGCTTCGCTTTTTTGAGTCAGAACGATTTTCTTTAGTCGGCGGTCGTTTTCTACAGCGACACGTTCTATTAGATCTTTTTGTTCCATAAGAGAGAGTGCTTTCGAGGCGGTCGAACGGCGCACCTGAAACTCGCGTTCGATGTCTTTCTGATAGACATTCTCGTCATTTTTATCGTATAAAAACGAAATTATACACGCTGTAGTGTGTGATATTGTGCTTTCGTTACCGTTTTGTGTTGTTCTGCTCATATCCGTCTGCAAAATCCGTCGATGGATAAGGTTGTTTACCTCTGCAATATGTCTGCCGATTGATTTTTTTGTCATAACACACCTCTTTGTTAGATGTCAAACTGTTTGCTGTCTAACATTATATTATATACGTTTTTCTCTGTCAATATTTATAAAATGTATTAAAATTATGTTGAAAAGTCGAAAAAGGTTAGAAAAAGTTGAAAAATCAAAGTCAGAGTGCTATACTACCTTTACACGAAGTTATTCATAAAAATGAGGTGTAAGAAATGGTACATATTTTGTATAATCCGAAGTCAAATTGCGGAAAAGACTTCGAAAATGTGCTCGGTAGTGTAAAAGACTACTACAAAAACGAGGAGCAGAACATAATTGATATCACTACTGTTAATGATATAAAGGCACTTTTTGATGCCTTTGCGGACAGTGATGATGTAGTGCTTGTCGGCGGTGACGGCACACTTAATGTTTTATGCAACAATTTACGTGGCTATGATATCAAGAACAGACTGTTTTTGTTCAAAGCAGGTTCAGGCAACGACTTTTTACGCGATGTAGAGTTATCCCTCGAGGGTGATGACGTAAAAGCTGTACAGATTAACGAGTACATAGACAACCTGCCTGTAGTAACTGTAAAAGGTAAAGAGTACCTCTTTATTAATAACGTAGGCTTCGGTATTGATGGTAAAGTGTGTACAGCGGCAGAGGATGAAAGAGCAAAGGGTAAGAAGGAAATCAACTACACTACTCTCGCAATCAAGCTTCTTTTGACTTCATACAAGAGTAACGGAGCTAAGGTTACTGTTGACGGAGTAACAAAAGAGTTCAAGAAAGTATGGCTTGCTCCTGTTATGAATGGTTTGTTCTATGGTGGTGGTATGATGCCTGCTCCACAGCAGAATAGAAAGGGAAACGACCTTTCATGCTGTGTTGTTCACTCTACTAACGCGCTTCAGACTCTTATCATTTTCCCATCACTCTTTAAGGGTGAGCATGTAAAATATAAGAAAAAGGTTGATGTAATGTCAGGTAGAGAAATCAAAGTCGAGTTTGATACTCCACAGGACGTACAGATTGACGGCGAAATCATCCGTGATGTAACTGAAATCTCTGCGAGAAAGTTTGCTGACTGTAAACTCAGAGACGATAACCTTTGATTTTTTATTAAAAACAAATATTTTTAGCAATAAAGAGGGCTCTTGCCCTCTTTGTTTTTTGTTTATACTGTTCATAATAATCATTATGAAGAAAATGAAGTACAAATTTTCAGCAAAAAGTCAAAAACTCACGATTTTGTTGACTTTAGCATTTCATTGTAGTAAAATCAAGGGTATACTTTATAAGGAGGATTGCCCTTTTTATGGAAAAATATCTAGTAATTGCGACCTTTGTCGGTGCGGTACTGGCTCTTGCTTTCGCTGTTATTATGGCAAAACGTGTGCTCAGTTTCGACGAAGGTACAGAAAAAATGAAAAAAATCTCTCAGTCAATCAGACAGGGTGCGAACGCATACCTTAAAAGGCAGTACACTATCGTGTCTATCTTTTTCGGCGGAATGTTCCTTATTCTCTGTGCGATGGCGATATTCGGCTTGCTCACACCGTATGTTCCGTTTGCGTTCATCACTGGTGGTTTCTTCTCAGGTCTTTCGGGCTTTGTAGGAATGAAAATCGCTACAGCTGCAAACGCTCGTACTGCTAACGCGTGCAGAAGCGGTCTTAACAAAGGTTTAAGAGTTGCTTTCTCCGCTGGCTCTGTTATGGGCTTTACAGTAGTTGGTTTAGGTCTTTTAGATATCTCAATCTGGTTCTTCTTACTCAGATTCGTGTTCCACTGCGAAGCTGCTGAAATTACAAGCGCTATGCTAACATTCGGTATGGGTGCTTCGTCTATGGCGCTCTTTGCTCGTGTAGGCGGCGGTATCTTCACAAAGGCTGCTGACGTTGGCGCTGACCTTGTTGGTAAGGTTGAGGCCGGTATTCCTGAGGATGACCCTCGTAACCCTGCTTGTATCGCTGATAACGTAGGCGATAACGTAGGTGACGTTGCAGGTATGGGTGCTGACCTTTACGAGTCTTATGTTGGTTCAGTTATTTCTGCTTCAGCATTAGGTGTTGCTGCGTTCTCTAATTTACACGACAAGTCATTCGGCTTCTACGCTATGGCTGTCCCTATGCTCATCGCAGCAGTAGGTATTCTTTGTTCTATCTTAGGTACATTCTTTGTACGTACAAAGGAAAACGCTACACAGAAAATGCTCTTAAAATCACTTTCACGTGGTACAAACCTTTCAGCTATTATCATCGCTATTGCTGCATTCCCGATTATTTACTATATATTAGGTGAAGGCAGTATGAAGAATATCGGTTTCTACTTCGCTATTTTAGCAGGTCTTGTTGCTGGTGTGCTCATCGGTCTTTCTACCGAGTACTTTACTTCTGACTCGTACAAGCCTACAAAGAAGCTTGCTGGTAAGTCAGAAACAGGTTCTGCAACTATTATTATCGGCGGTTTAGGTTTAGGTATGCTTTCAACAGTACTTCCTATCGTAATCGTTGGTGCTTGTATTCTTATTGCTTATTATGTATCAGCTGGTAGCTTAACTGAAGCAAGTGGCGCTTCAGGCGGTCTTTATGGTATCGCTTTAGCTGCTGTTGGTATGCTCTCTACTTTAGGTATTACACTCGCAACTGATGCTTACGGTCCTGTTGCTGATAACGCAGGCGGTATTGCTGAGATGTCAGGTTTAGAGCCTGAGGTAAGACAGAGAACAGACGCTCTTGACTCTTTAGGTAACACAACTGCTGCTACAGGTAAGGGTTTTGCTATCGGTTCTGCTGCTTTAACAGCGCTTGCTCTTATCGCTTCATACATCGACGAGATTTCTGCAGCAACCGGTTTTGACTACACATCATTCACAATTATGAACCCTTGTGTACTCGTAGGTATCTTCATCGGTGCTTGCTTACCGTTCGTATTCGCAGCTCTTACTATGGAAGCTGTTGGTCGTGCGGCACAGTCCGTTGTTATCGAAGTAAGACGTCAGTTCAAGCAGATTACAGGTCTTTTAGACGGCAAGGCTGATGCTGACTACGCAAGATGTGTTGACCTTTGTACAAAGTCAAGCTTAAAGGAAATGATTCTTCCTACTATCGTTGCAGTTGTAACTCCTGTTGCAGTTGGTATGATTTTAGGTGTTAACGGTGTTGTTGGTATGCTCGGCGGTGCTACTGTCACAGGCTTCCTGCTCGCAGTATTCATGTCTAACTCCGGTGGTGCGTGGGATAACGCTAAGAAGTACATCGAGTCAGGTGTACACGGTGGCAAGGGAAGTGACCAGCACAAAGCTGCCGTTGTTGGTGATACAGTAGGTGACCCATTCAAGGATACATCAGGTCCTGCTATCAACATTCTTATCAAGCTGCTCTCTATGGTATCTATCGTATTCGCAGCTCTTGTAGTGAACTACTCAATTGCAAACTTCATTTTCTGATAATTGGATTATAAATAGTAATTATATACAAACAGCGTGTGGATTTTTCTACACGCTGTTTTTGTTTTCTGATTGAACACGCAACCTTTTGTTGATATAATTAGATTATGATATTTAGGAGGCAGTATTATGAAAAGATTCTTTTGTATTTTGATTGCTGTAATAATGATTCTGTCCTGTGTTATTACTTCGTCTGCGTTTGGTTGGGAAGATCCTGAGATTATCACAGTTGATGAAGCTGTTAAGGAGCACGAGCTTAAAACAGGCGAAAAAGTTGAGACAAACAGATACTACTTCCTTATGCCTAATGGCTCTAACGGTGATTTGGGCGATGATGATTCGGTTGACGAGTTCGGTTATCCGATAGGACATTTTGGAGAGTATTCTGAGTCTTGGTTTACTACTTTATCAGATGGAAGTCCTGCGACAAATACTGCTTGTATTTACTGGTGGGATACAAGAGTTGCTGACCCACCATCATGGGTAGGATATCTTCCTTCCGGTATTGACGCGAGCGACCATTGTGTCTTCTATGCCGACGTTCCGAAAGCTGTTAGTGCAATCATCTGGAATAATGGTGTTGATGCTGGTATGGACACCTCAGCAGATATATATAAATGTCGTCGTCAGACGATTTGTATCCCGTGTGAATTTTATGATCCATCTGAATCACCGAATTATCCTGATGGATTAGAGTCTTTTGACAATATGATTTATGTTCTTGACCCTGACAAATGCTATACTTGGAACATAAAAGAGTATATCGGTGAATGGTATTACTATTATGGTGATGGCTGTTATGGCTTTAAAAAAGATGGTACAAAGGCGGATTGCCTTCGCCACGACCACTTTGATGCGGATGGTAAACACATAGAATTAGAGGAATCAGGCGCAGTAACAGGTGATGTCGATGGTGACGGGTATCTCAGCATAATGGACGCAACATTGATTCAGCGTCACGTAGCACAGATCGATGACTTCAGTGATGAACAGGTTAAATCTGCTGATATGGATAAAAGTGGAGCAGTTAGCATTTTCGATGCAACAAAAATCCAGATTTACCTTGCGGGTTACAGAGAATAAAATAATAGTTTTGATTTATCACAGCGTATCAGGCAACTGATGCGCTATTTGTTTTTTTAAAAGGCTGCGGTGCTCAGACGTTTAATGATATCACGCCTCGTAGTGCTGCGCTGTTCCTCGGAAAAAATCCTACTCGTCTAACCACCATACGGGCACTTTGTACCCTTTGGCAGTCCCGACTCGTATGTCGTTTTCTCGAGGGCTGTGCACCTCGGACGCTTAGATTTCGAACACCTGTTCGAATAATTCGCTATTAGAATTAACAATTACAGACTGAAATCTTTATATCTTACAGAGAATTAACTATTACAGATTGAAAGTTTTTATTATTCCAAACGGAATTAACGATTGCTAAACTGTAAGTCAGATATATAAAGGTGTAACTGGAGTTTTTTTGCTCTGTCTGTTAAAATATAGTTGTAAGGTAAAGAGCCTTACTAATACAAAACCTTACTTTTTTAATAACTTTGAATACAAATCTTTCACAGATTGGATATACAGAACATTAAACTTTATGGAATTTTTTGAAGGAGGATGAATTTATGCGTATCAATGTAATGGGCGAAAAGGTTTCGGACAAGATTGTAAAAATGTACGTAAACGAATTGGTAAAAGCACATCCTGAAAAGAGAATTTCTACGGTGGATATCATCGTAGAGGGCGATTTTCTGAAGGTTAAGTGCAAATATGAGGAATTAGACTGCATCGCTTGAAAAAAACCTCCTGCTGATTAGCAGGAGGTTTTTTATTTTGCTTGACATTTTTATAAAAGAAGGCTATAATCGTTTCAGTAAAGGGGAGTAGGAAGCAGCTTTGCTGCGGTATGGTTCGTCATCTCGTAGAAATACCGGACCACGCCCGAGACAGTTAGTTTTGTGACGAGACTTTTACTGCGCAAGGCGCAGTAGGAGTCTTTTTTTATATTTGGAGGTCTATATGATTTGGCTTAACGTTTTGCTTTTGCTCGTTGGTTTTGTGCTTTTAGTTAAAGGCGCTGACTTTTTCGTTGACGGCAGTTCGTCGGTTGCCCGATTGCTTAAAATTCCGTCGGTTGTAATTGGTCTGACGATTGTGGCTATGGGTACTTCAGCACCTGAAGCGGCTGTTAGTATCACAGCGTCTTTGCAGGGAAGTAACGAGATTGCCCTGGGTAATGTTGTCGGCTCGAACATCTTCAATCTTCTAGCTGTTGTCGGTATGTGTGCGTTGATTAAGCCGTTTGATTTAGACAAGACAATTTTAAAAAGAGACTTTCCTGTGAACCTTATAGCCTGCGGCGTGCTTCTTGCTTCTTTGCTGATAGGCAGACTTATCGGTATTCTGGACGGAATAGTAATGCTTGCATTGCTGATAGGATACATTACATTTTTGGTCATCGACGCATTGAAAAATCGTACAGAAGGCGACGAGAACACAAAGAAAATGTCGCCAATAATCAGCATCATTTGTATCATCGGCGGTCTTGCTGCTATTATCTTTGGCGGTAACCTCGTAGTTAATAACGCAAAAGAGATTGCTTCGGTTGTAGGTTTGAGTGAGACATTCATCGGTCTTACAATTGTTGCTGTAGGCACATCGCTTCCTGAGCTTGTGACTAGTATTGTCGCATCTAGAAAGGGTGACAACGGGCTAGCTCTCGGAAATGTTGTCGGTTCTAACATCTTAAATATTCTGTTTATTTTAGGACTTTCGAGTGCTATAAGCCCGATTACAGTTGATATGAGCGCTATTATCAATACAATCATTATGATTGCATTGACAGTTACCATATTTATTGTTTGTGTTATCTGCAAAAAGCTCGGCAGAGTTGAAGGAGCGTTGATGGTAGCTTCATACATCGCTTATACGGGCTATCTTATTTATGTAGGTTAAGTTAATAAAGAATATAGAATATAAAAAAGCCACCTCACAAACGTGAGGTGGCTAAATTTATTTTAGTAGATTCTTACTTTGTTTTGTAAGTACCGATACCATATCCGTCGTTAATCTTTGCAACGAATCTCTGGACTAATGTAGCGTCTGTGATAGATACATCACCATCACCATTTACGTCACCAGCAACTAAGTCGATGTCGCCAGGGATTTTTGCAACGTGTCGCTGAATGTATGTAGCATCCGAAATAGATACTGCATCAGATCCATCTACGTCACCAACCATGTACTGTGTGCTTGAGCCTGTGCAGATGTTATCAGCCTTGTCGAGTACGAAGTAATCGTACTGAACGTTGTTGTCAGGTCTGTACTGCTCTGAACCGTATGTGTGTGTATCCTGTGACATATTAGAGTCGTAGTGATTAGCCTTGTCGTACTTAACAACGATTTCGTGGTTGCCTTCTGTGAGATTTAAGAGAAGGTGTGTACTTGTCTGGAAATCGAAGTTTACTACAGGGAATACAAGTGCGCCTACGTCTTTACCATCAACGAATACGGAACGGATAGCAGCATTTGAGCAGGAAGTAGGGTCGTTAGAGCTGTAGTCGTTGTAGCAAGCGAAGAAGAGGTACTGGCCAGCTTCCTCGATGTTTACGTTAATCTTGAGCTCTCTGTTTACGTTTGCAGCGAAAGTATCTGTAACAACCTGCTTGCCGGAAACAGTAGCCTTAGAAAGATTTGTGAGTGTGCAACTTTCTGCTTCAATCTTAATGCGGCTTGGGCTTACGATGATTGGTCTTGACATTTCGCTCCATACGCCATCGCGAGAGATTACTACTACTGAGTATGCACCGTAAACTGTAGGGTCTACTGTGTATGAGTTAGTAGCGCAGTCAACGTACTCGCTGCCTGTCCATACTTTGTATGTACAGCCTGACTGTGCGCCCCATGTGAGCTTGTTGCCTGAAAGCTTAGCAACAGGCATTTTAGGAGAGATAACGTGGTTTTTCTCGTCGTTGAGGTTTACTTTCTCGTCGTTGTACTCGTTTTCACTTTCCTTAACAACGATGTCGATTTTGTAATCGCCAGTTGCACCGAATGGGAGTGTGTAGGATGTGCCTACATTCTCGCCGTTTACTGTGATAGAAACGATTTCACTTCCCTTACCTGTGAGTGAGAGGTCGATTGTAGCATCACAGTATGTGTAGTTATCAATGTAGAACGGACCTTCCATCCACTCAGGAACGTAAGGCTCGAATGTGATACCGTCAGTATCGTAAATCATACCGAAGAGCACCTTGTAGTAACCTGAAAGTGTAGCCGCGATAGACCATAACTGGTGGTTAACGTGGATACCTTCACCTGTTGTGAAGTCGACAACTTCTTTGTTTACAAGAGAAGTAGCAGCCGCTGTGATACATGAGTTCCAGATTTCTTCTGAAAGCTCGTCGTAGCCGTGTTCTGCACCGGCAAGCATAAGCTGTGCTTCCCAACCAGGCCATACACCGCGGTTGTGGTAAATTCTGTCTTTGTGCTCGAGGTCACCCTGTTTGCTAGGGTAAACTACGTTTGCACCGTAAGTTACGAGTGGGTAATTTTCAGCGATTGACTTAAGCTGTTCTTCAGTACCGATGTTAAACCAAAGTGCGTAGCCGTTTGCGATACAGTCGATCTTGTATGCAAGTGGAGCGCCCATGTAGCTTGGATACTCCCAAGCAGCGTATGCACCGAGTTCATCGTGCCACAGTCTTTCTGTAACTGCTTTGTAGAGAGCATCGTATTTTTCCTGTAAGTATGCTTTGTCGTCTTTGCCTAAAATTTCAGCAGTTTCGATCATCCTCTGGAGTACGCCGAGGTAAATCATATTAACAGAAGCAGCTTTACCTTCTGCGATGTTAGCAAGAGATTCTTCAACCTCGTTGCCCATCCAGTCAGGATATGTCTGTGAACGCCAGTCAAGACCACAAGTTTCGCCCTTGATAAGGCCTGACTCTTCGTCATAAACTGTGTTGTAGTCCTGCTTGATGTTATCTAAGCAGATGTCGTAGAAATATTCGAGTACAGACTCGTCGCCTGTTGAGAGGTAGATTTCCCATACTGAGAGGTATGTGATAATCTTGTCAGTTGATACAGGGTAAGAACCGCCTGTGCCTGTGTCTTCTTCGAATACTTTAAAGCCGTTGAAGTGAACAACTTTTTCTTTCGCACAGTTAAGAGAAATTTCAGGATAGATAGCAGCTAATGAGAATTCACATGACATAGCTGTGTCACGAGTCCATACCTTTCTCCATGTTTCACCTGTGTAGAAAGCTGTACCAAACTCAGACTGGAACTTGTTGATTACTGTTTCTTCCATAGAGAGGTTGTAAACAGCTTCAGCTAAAGGTGTGTTAGGAGCACGGAAAATAGGCATATCGTCAGTTTTCTTTGTCTGTGTCCATGTTTTAGCTGTACCTGAAGTTGTAGATGTGATTGATGTAGGTGAGTTTACAGTAACTGTACCCTTTGTATCAACAATTCCGTTAGGATTTAATGTATATGAGTAGCCGTATACATAGTCAAGGTCAGCATTAAACTGTGTGCTTAAGTAGTAAGCAGGAAGCTGTGAAGCCTGAACATAACCGCTTTGCTTTTCTGTATTGAGAGTAAATCCGTCAGCGCCAACACTGAAAATACGATATTTGCCTGTAGAATTGTCTACATACCATTTGCCATAGCTATCCTTGTTACCGTCAGCAACACAGAATACATCTGCAGGTGAAACATCGTATCCTGTTACTTTCAGGTAATTTCCTGTTTTTGCATTCTGGATGTAACAAACCTGTGGATCATCTTCTGTTGGGATGAAGTTCCATGTTGTGTTAGCAGAGGCGTAGTCAGCAGCATTTATGCTGATATAAGCAAGCTTGCCGTCTTTTTCACACAGTACCTGGTCAGCGTGGTCACTCCAAGCGCTCTGGATAGAAACGTTCTGCTGGATTTTATCGAATGTGTAGAAGTTCTTTGTATCGCCTGTAAGTACAGTTGCGTTGTATGCACCTGTTAAAGCGCTTACTTCGAAAAGAACAGAGCTCTCTTTTGAGAGAGTAATCTTAGCGTTGTCGCCTGCAGGAGTAGCCCATGTCCAGTCGGAAATTGCGAACTTGTACTCGTGAGTACCTGCAGGAAGAGTCTTAACTAAAGCAAAGTTGTTGTTACCTTTGTTTTCGAGTTTGTTTTCTTCTTTTGCAGGCCACATCTCGCCGTCGAACGAACCGCGAAGATAAATCGCCTGTGTAGGAGCAGTAACTGTTTCTGCCTTTACTGTGTAAGCGTTAGGGTCCATAGTGAACTTAACTAAACCGCCTTCAGTAAGAGTCAGCGTTGCGTCCTGACTTGGTACCGACCAGTTCCAACCATCTCTGGCAACCTTGTATTTGTGAGTGCCTGCAGGGAGAGTAACGGTAATAGAGAATGTGCCGTTACCGTTATCGGCGAGGGCATATTCACTACGCTCTTCCCAGTTGTTAAATGTTCCTCTTAAGTAGTATGTAGAAGCAGCAGATGCAGAAAGTGGCGCAACCATAACGGTAGCCATCATCAGCATCAGTACTAATACAAGTGAAACTACTTTACAGAGTAATGATTTTGATTTTCTCATATAGTTTACCTCCGTATATTAGTAGTACTATTATACATAAAACCCCAACAATTTGCAATATGTTTTTAATACATTACACAACTTTTTTGACAAATCACACAAAAAAGCAGTCCCTTTACGAGACGGCAGAAAATCGACGATACAGGTTGTGGTTTCTTAGTATTTAAGACACAATTTGTTGTAAAGAAAAAGACGGCTGCCAATAAGACAGCCGTCTGCTAATTATCTTTAAGTCAGGATTATTCGTACTTCTTATTCTTTGTAGCAAGCTTGATAACAACAAGTGTGCCGATTGTAAGAACAACACCGATAGGAAGAACGATGTACCAGCTCTGTACAAAACCAGCAACAATGTAGCATACAAAGGAAATAGCAGCTACTGTGATAGCGTATGGAATCTGAGTTGATACGTGGTTTAAGTGGTTACACTGAGCGCCTGCTGATGACATGATAGTTGTATCAGAGATAGGTGAGCAGTGGTCACCGCAAACAGCACCTGCAAGACAAGCTGACATGGAGATAATCATCAGCGGATTTGTAGGGTCTGCAGCGAAGAGGTATGTAACAATAGGGATGAGAATACCGAATGTACCCCATGATGTACCTGTTGCGAAAGCAAGTACACATGCTACTAAGAAGATGATAGCAGGTAAGAAGTTCTGGAGTGCAGGAGCAGCGTTTGCCATAAGGTCGCCGACAAAGTACTTAGCACCGAGTAAGCCTGTCATATTCTTTAAAGCTGTAGCAAATGTGAGGATGAGGATAGCAGGAACCATAGCGATGAAGCCCTTTGGAACTGCTTCCATAGCCTCTTTGAAATTGATAACTTTTCTGATGAGAAGGTATGCAATAGCAATAACAAGAGCAATGAGACCGCCCCATGGAAGACCTACTGTTGCGTCTGTGTTAGCAAAAGCATCAACAAATGTAGCGCCGTCTAAGATACCGCCGTTGTAAATAAGAGCGAATACGGAAATTGCGATGAGGACAACAATCGGTAAGATAAGGTCAATAACCTTACCCTTAGGGTTAGGTGTCTCGTCTTCGCTTTCCTGTTTTTCGCCACTGAAGAGGTCACCGTACTCTTTTGCTCTGTACTCGTGCATTGCCATCTTACCGTAGTCAAAACCCATGAATGCGATAGCGATAACAAAAACAAAAGTTAAAAGTGAATAGAAGTTGTACGGAATAGCAGAAATGAAGAGGTCAAGACCCTTGCCGTCTTCTGCATACGCTGATACAGCAGCAGCCCATGATGAAATAGGAGCAATCATACAGATTGGAGCAGCAGTAGCGTCGATTAAGTATGCAAGCTTAGAACGTGAAATCTTGTGAGCGTCTGTAACAGGGCGCATAACCGAGCCTACTGTTAAGCAGTTGAAGTAGTCGTCGATGAAGATAAGCACGCCTAAAACGAAAGTAGCAAGCATTGCACCAACGCGTGTTTTGATGTGCTTAGCAGCCCATTTACCGAAGGCAGCAGAGCCACCAGCTTTGTTAACAAGTGCAACTAAGATACCGAGTTCAACGAGGAATATAAAGATACCTGCTGTGTCAGAAACTGCAGAGATAAGGCCGTCGTTGATGACTGTGTCCATAGTTGTGAGGAATGAAAACTTAGAGTAAATCAAACCACCTGTAACAATACCGATGAGCAGTGAAGAGTAAACTTCTTTTGTGATGAGTGCAAGACCGATAGCGATAACCGGTGGAAGAAGAGCCCAGACTGTACCCTGAACAGCGCCTTCGCCTGCACATGTTTCGCACGCAACGTCGTCAACAACGCCGGTAGCGTGACAGTCCATACAATCAACAGTGCCGAGGTAACCGCCGGAAACTGCTGCGTATACGAGCAGGCCGATTATACAAACACTGGCGATAGCAAGGACAATCTTGTTTGTCTTTGACATATTAATGTCCCCCTTAATTTTTATAAAACAAAAACCGCGGCAAAAGTGCCACGGTCGTAAATCCTACGAAAAATAGCACTCCACCTTTACAGGTGACAGTGTAATACATATTTTGCATTACACCAGCCCTAACACTTTGCGAAAGCGTCAAGACTTCGGCGATGATTCCTTTCACACACGCTCAAAATTCGCGCACAGCATGTACTACTCTTAAGCACCGCGCCTCTACTTCTTGTTTATGTATCGATTATAGCAAAAAACCTCGTTTCGTCAAGTGTTTTGTCGCTTTTTTACTTAATTGTAACCGAAGATTATGAGATTTTAACGCAAAAAAGCCCTGCTTGTTAAAGCAGGGCTGACTTTGTAGGTGGATTTTAGTATTTTAGCGAGCTGTTTCCGATGAATTCGCGCATAAGTGAGTTGTGTGGAACAAAACTCGGGTTAAGCGGCTGCGCTTGTTCAATGACTTTGCACAAAAGAGCAACATCATCGGTCTGTGGGAGAGTTCCTAAGGTGTTAAAAAGCAGTGAGCGATAAATGTTTATCTCATATGGGATGGTTGTGTCGATTGAATAGTTGCACCTGCTCATAAACGGGCGGATGTACATATCCTCACCATCGTTAACGCTTTTAAACATATTAAGAGTGTCGTGAGGGTCGCGGTCTCTGGTTTCTGTGTCGCGAAGTATACGGCGACCAAGACGGATAGTTTTCGAGCGAAGCTCCTCATTTTCAGCGACAAACTGACTGCGGATGCTGACGTAAAGGCGTGCGCATCTCTCGTCATCAATCCTGATTACATCGGGATTGAGTGCATGAGTGCCCTCGAAAATGATGATTTCTCCGTCTTTTCTTTTAAGTGTCCATCCCGAAAACTCGCGTTTACAGGTAACGAAGTTGTATCGCGGAATGTCGACGCTCTTTTTCTCGAGAATTCCTAAAAGCTGTTTATTTAAGTAGTTGCTGTCAAGACGAGCGGGTGACTCTAAATCAAGCAACCCGTCTTTTGAAAGCTTCATTTCTTCGTCGCTTAGCTCACGGAAATAGTTGTCGAGAGATATGGTGTGCGTTTCGTGACCCCACGAATCAAGAAGCTCTTCAAGTCGCAGTGCGGTTGTAGTTTTACCGCTGCCCGATGGACCTGAAATCAGCACTACAGGAGCAACGTCTGCGTTTTGCGCGATACTTTTAGCTACATTTTCGATTTGTGTAGCGTACTCTTCTTCACAGAAAGTGACGAATTTCTGTGGATTATTTTTAATCTGGTAATTTATATCATCGATGAAGTATTTCATAAAAACACCTACCTTTTACAAGAATATTTTATCATACAGTTTAGCAAAAATGTAGCAAAAAATAAAAAACAGCGGTAAAAATTTCACCGCTGTTTTAGTGTATTATGCTGAAACAACAGAGAGATAGCCTTCCTGTACTCTGAATTTTTCGTTTTGGTTGTCGCCTTTTATGACTACTGCATTTAGTAGTTTGTGGTCGGTGTCTTTGTCGCGATAAATAACGTAAAAACCCGAAAAAGCACGTGTTATCCTGTCAGCATCCGAAAAACTCGTATTCTCGTCAATAACATAATCGTACTCATCAGGTGCTTCTTCGTACACACCCTCGCCCTGTGCTTTTGCGTTGTTGTAGTAATATTCAAAATCGCTTATCAGAGAGTTTACCATATTCGGTAAAAGCGAGTAAATCTTTTCCATATATGTGTAGAGCGTATCACTATCATCTAAAGTAAACTCTTCTTGCATTAGAATTTCACCTGTATCAAAGCTTTCCTCCATTTTGTGGAAGGTAACACCGCTTTTTTCACACTTGTTCAGTATACACAGTGGCATCGGCCACGCTCCACGACCTAAAGGCAGAAGGGACGGATGAACATTTATCATCTTAAAGCCGTCTAAAATCGGCACGCGGTAGTAGTATGCAGCGCAAAAAAGCGCATCAACACCTTGTTTTTTAAGCTCTTTTAGGTCAGAAAGCGTGATTTTTTCGTGTGTTATTTCGATGTTGTGAGCTTTTGCAAACTCACTGACGTGAGTATTAAATTCCGTAACGTTGTCGACCGAGTTTGTAAAGATTTTTACAATTTCGCACCCGTTATCAAAAAGACTTTCGAGCATTGGATAAAACAAGTCAAACCCTGCATATGCGATTTTCATACTATCACCTCTTTTTCATACTATATCACACTTTGTAAGTATTTATCAATCAAATTCACTTACTTATTGACTTTAGTGCGACTTTGCGATAAAATAGCGGTAGACTATTATAGGAGGTTACTACTATGAAACATATCAAGACTATCAAGACTCGTAATCTTTGCGAAAGCGCAAAGAAGGGCGGCTGCGGCGAGTGCCAGACTTCATGTCAGTCTGCTTGCAAGACAAGCTGCGGTATTGCTAACCAGAAGTGCGAGAGCAAAAAGGAAAGCAAGTAATTTTGTTTTAAGGAAAATGCCGCTGTTGTACAGCGGCGTTTTTTATTGATATACGTTCATAGATTTGGGGAGTAATTATGATTCATCAGTATAAACTTGGTGGCTACAACATCGTGCTCGACGTCTGTTCAGGTGCAGTACACGCGGTGGATGATGTAGCGTACGACATCATCGCGATGTTTAAAGATTTTGAAAAAGACGAAATTATCAAAGCGATGGTAGAAAAATACAAAGACCACGATGATATAAAGAAAGAAGATATAGAAGAGTGCTACGCTCAGGTGCTCGAGCTGAAAAATAACGGAGAGCTTTTTGTCGAGGATTCTTTCGAGCCTATGGCAGGTGAGTTGAAGCGTAAGACAGCAGGCGTAGTAAAAGCGCTGTGCTTACACATCGCGCACACTTGTAACTTAAATTGTTCTTACTGCTTTGCGTCTCAGGGTAAGTATCAGGGTGAGAGAGCTTTGATGAGCTTTGAAGTAGGTAAGCGTGCGCTTGATTTTCTTGTAGAAAATTCAGGTAGCAGACATAATCTCGAGGTTGACTTTTTCGGTGGTGAGCCGCTGATGAACTTCGATGTCGTAAAACAGCTTGTAGCCTATGCTCGCTCTATCGAAAAGGAAAAAGGAAAAAACTTCCGTTTTACACTCACTACTAACGGTGTGCTTATCGACGATGATGTAATCGACTTTGCAAACAAAGAGATGTGCAACGTTGTTTTGAGCTTAGACGGTAGAAAAGAAGTCCACGACAAGTTCAGAGTTGATTACTCAGGCAACGGAAGTTTCGACAAAATCGTACCGAAATTTCAGAAACTCGTAGAAGCTCGTGGCAACAAAGACTATTATATGCGTGGTACTTTTACCCACCACAACCCTGACTTCTTAGAAGACATCAAAACGATGCTCGATTTAGGTTTTACTGAGCTTTCTATGGAGCCGGTTGTGTGTGCGGATACTGATCCGTCAGCACTTACATACGATGATTTACCAATTGTACTCGAGCAGTACGAAAAACTCGCAGAGCTTATGATAAAACGCAGAAAAGACGGCAAACCGTTTACTTTCTACCACTATATGATTGACCTTCAGGGTGGTCCGTGTATTTACAAGCGTATTTCCGGTTGTGGCTCAGGTACTGAATATATGGCGGTTACTCCGTGGGGCGACCTTTATCCGTGTCACCAGTTTGTCGGCGACGAGAAGTACCTGCTCGGTAATATTTTTGACGGTGTTACTAACACAAAAGTCGTTGACGAGTTTATGGAGTGCAATGTTTACTCACGAGAAGAGTGTAAGGATTGCTGGGCACGACTTTACTGTTCGGGTGGTTGTGCGGCTAACGCGTACCACGCGACAGGCTCTGTAAAAGGCGTGTATAAATACGGCTGTGAACTGTTTAAAAAGCGTATGGAATGCGCGATTATGGCAGAAGTCGACAGACTTCTTGAGGATTAATATGAACACACCAATCTGTGATTTTGTAGAAAATTATAGTAAAAAGAATATGGTACGTGCGCATATGCCGGGTCACAAAGGCGAGAGTGTTTTAGGCGTTGAACATCTCGACATAACCGAGATTAAGGGTGCTGACTCGCTTTTTGAGTGTGACGGTATTATAAAAGAGAGCGAAAAAAACGCGGGTGAAATTTTCTCTTGCGATACCTTTTTTTCGACAGAGGGTTCGTCGCTGTGTATAAGAGCGATGCTTTATCTTGCTCTCCTTTATGCTAAAAAAGAGGGAAGAGAACCTCTCCTGTTAGCGTCGCGAAATGCTCACAAAACGTTTTTGTCGGCGGTTTCACTTCTTGATTTCGATGTCGAGTGGCTTTACAGCAACAGTGGGTGTTATCTCTCGTGTGAAATAAGTGATGACGAGCTTGATAAAAAACTCAGCTCGATGAGTAAAAAGCCTGTCGCTTTCTACGTTACAAGTCCTGATTATCTCGGCAATATGGCTGATATAAAGGGTATGAGTGAGGTGTGTAAAAAGCACTCGGTTTTACTTCTTGTTGATAACGCTCACGGAGCGTATCTTAAGTTTTTGAATGAATCAAAACATCCGACGGATTTTGGTGCTACCATGTGCTGTGACTCTGCGCACAAAACCCTGCCTGTTTTAACGGGCGGTGCGTATCTACATATAAGTAAAGATGCAGACGATATTTTTAAGAATAGCGCGAAGAAAGCACTCTCGCTTTTTGCGTCCACATCTCCGTCGTATCTGATTTTACAGTCACTCGATAAAGCAAACGAGTATCTGTCTAATGGATTTAAAGAGAGCTTGTGCGAGTTTGTTATTAAGATTTTGACACTTAAAGAAACGCTTACAAAAGGCGGCTACACCTTATGTGGCGATGAAGAGTTAAAACTCACGATAAACGCAAAAAGCTACGGCTATAGGGGCGAGGAGATTGCACAGATTCTGAGGGATAACAACATCGAATGTGAGTTTGTTGACCCTGATTTTGTGGTGCTGATGCTTACACCTGCAATGAAAGACTCAGACCTTAAAAAAATCGAGAAAGCACTTTTAGATATAGAGAAAAAAAGTGAAATTATCGATAATCCACCTGCGGTCGTAAGACCACAAAAGGTGATGAGTGTCAGAGAAGCGATGCTCTCACTTTCGCAGACAGTAAGTGTTAATGACAGCGTAGGTAAAATTATTGCAACCCCGAATATTTCCTGTCCTCCTGCTGTGCCGATTATCATAAGCGGAGAGAGAATTGACGAAAAAGTACTTTCTGTGTTTGAGTATTACTCTATAAGCGAATGTGACGTCGTAATTGAATAAAAATAAAAATCCCCTTGGTACTTTAGTATCAAGGGGTATATTTTTTATAAAACATCAAAAAGTGTGTGTAAGTTTTCGTCGGAGTACTCGATTTCGCTCGAAAACTGGCGCATAATATCAAGCTGAGTGTTAACAGAAAAATCGCCGTTCTCTGCATAATAGTGTTCACCGAGCTTGTAAATAAAATCGAGTGCGAAAGCAGTGAATCGGGCACGTTTTTGCGCTTCTTCTATGTCGGGAGCATTTGCGAAATGGCGGTAAATAAGGTAGACGCAAAACTGTTCGTACTCGTGCTCTCTACTCTTCAAAAATTGCGAAAAGTCACTCGACTTTTTTTCTTCTTTCGCGCTTTCGAGTAGGTGCACCCACTCTTCTTCTAATATTTCGAGTGAAAGTAGAAGTCGTGAGTAATTGCTAAGGCTCTTTTTTTCATACTGAGTGTCGCACTTTTGGAGCATTTTTTCGATTCTTTCTTCGATTCTTAGCGTTCTGTCCTGTAAAATTTTTATGATTTCATCGCGTAAAACGATGATTTCGTCGTCGGTTTGCGTTTTTCCTATGAAAGTTGTTTTTTCTTTATTTGTGATGATGAGCCGACACGCTTCTTCACAGCAAAGACCTAAACCGCTTTCGATTCTGTCTGGCAGTTCGTTGTGAAAACGCGGGTGCTGCGTGCATATATCACAGATATGCTCTTCGCCTAAAGTACAGATAATATCGCACAGATTTTTATCGTTTAAAAACGGACAACGCTCGTTTTCAGTTAAGATAAAGTGCGGTGTGTTCTCATAGCTTATGCTGTTTTTGAGTCGTTCTTTAAGCTCACCACTGTGGTTTTCGTAAAACGACAAAGTGTCATCATCTATATCGATTTCCCACCCGATACAGCAGTTGTGCTTGCATTTGTCAGCAATACAGGTGAATTTTTCGTAGTAATCAGGATAACAGTGCATATTTACCCTCCTTTAAAAGCACTTATATTGTAGCATATATGTAGGCTTTGTGCAAAAACATTTACT
>JAZSFG010000132.1:0-2873 GCA_045532065.1 Ruminococcus sp.
CCTGCATTCTTCTGACGTGCCTGAAAACGGTATGACCACCAAGAGTAGATTTGCTCTTTGTCAGGGTAAAAGTAGCGGAAAGTGTCCGTAAGACCTGAATCTAAAGCATTTGACATTTTACCGCGTTCTTCGTCAGTAAAGCCTGGGTTTTTGCGGTTTGTCTTCGGGTTTTTAAGGTCGATTTCCTTGTGTGCAACGTTTAAATCGCCACAGTAGATGACAGGTTTCTTATCTTCGAGCTTTTTGATATAAGCGAGGAAGTCGTCCTCCCACTTCATTCTGTAGTCGAGTCTTTTCAGTCCGTCCTGAGAGTTAGGTGTATACACCGTTATAAAGTAAAAGGATTCAAATTCAAGCGTGATGACCCTGCCTTCGTGGTCGTGCTCATCAATTCCTAAGCCGTAGGAAACAGAAATCGGCTGGACTTTTGTGAAAATCGCAGTACCTGAGTATCCTTTCTTCTCGGCATAGTTCCAGTAGCCGTAGTAGCCTTCAGGAGCAAAGTCAATCTGACCTTCCTGTAGCTTTGTTTCCTGTAAACAGAAAATATCTGCATCAAGTGCATTGAAGTTATCCATAAAGCCTTTCTGCATAATAGCTCTAAGGCCGTTTACATTCCATGATATAAATCTCATAGTTACCTCTTATTCAAAGTGAGTGTTAAGTGCATCGACAATTTTGTCAAAGTGCATACTGTGACTTGCTTTAACTAAAATTGTGTCGCCGTTCTTTACTATGTCTACTATGTTTTCTACACACTGCTCGACATTTTCGAAGTAGTATCCGTTTTTATTAGCACCATCAAAAAGGTGTTTAGAGAGCTCGCCTACAGCAACGACAACGTCGATACCTTTGCTGAAAATATATTCGCCTGTTTCAAAATGCAGAGCGTTTTCGTTAACACCGAGCTCTTTCATATCGCCAACTATAGCGACTCTGCGACCACTAAATTTTGCGAGTGTGTCTGTAGACGCTCTAAGGGAAGTAGGGTTAGCGTTATAGCAGTCGTCAATGATAGTGACGCTCTTTTTGCGGATAATGTTACTGCGTGAACCGACAGTTTTGTATGATTCTACACCATTCTTGATTTCTGACAATGTCATACCCATACTTTCGCCGATACTAGCAGCACACAGTGCGTTTGACACCATATGACTTTCAACTGAAGGGACAACAGCTTCTATCACACCGTTTTTGAGGTAGAGCTTGCACACGATGCCTTTTTCCAAGTCAGTTTCAATAATCTCAGCCTTGTACTCGTTGTGGTCATTAAAGCCGTAGAAAGTAGTTTTTACATCGCCATGACTCTTTACAGTAAAGAGCTTGTCGTCGTCACCACAGAAGAACATTTTACCCTGTGGGTTTAAAAACTGAAGCATCTCGGTTTTAGCTTTTAATACGCCATCGCGGTCGATAAGATTCTCTAAATGACAGCAACCGATGTTAGTGATAACGCTTATATCAGGACGCACCATGTCAGAAAGTCTTGTCATTTCATTAAAATCAGAAATACCCATCTCGATAACAGCCACCTCGTGCTCTTTTTCGAGTTTAAAAAGGGTGAGTGGCACACCGAGCTCGTTGTTGAAGTTACCGCTTGTTTTGTGAACGTTGAATTTCTGTGATAAAACTGACGCAATCATCTCTTTGGTCGATGTTTTACCTACTGAGCCTGTAATACCGATAAACGGAATGTCAAAGGTAGAGCGGTAATATTTTGCAATCATTTTAAGTGCGTTGAGAGTCGAGTCAACTAAGATGTAGTTGCACTCTACCTGTGGCTTTTCTTCACACAGCACACAGCAAGCGCCTTTTTCAACGCACTGAGCGATGAAGTTGTGACCGTCTACACGTTCGCCTTTTATTGCCGCAAAAAGCGAGCCTGACTCAACCTGTCGGCTGTCCGTGACGATGGATGTAACTACAGTGTTTTCATCACCGTGTAAAGCCACTCCACAGCTGTCAGCTATTTCTTTTAAAGTAATAGGTTTCATAATATCACCTTGTTGTGATTATTTGCTTACGTATATTAGTTGTACTTTTTGAGTGACAACTCGACGATTTTCTCGCACAAAGCAGGAAAGTCTATGCCGTCTGCCTTTGCTTCCTGTGGAAGAAGGCTTATCGGAGTCATACCCGGAAGAGTGTTTGCTTCCAAGCAGTAGATGCTCTGGTCTGTTTCATCGAGTAAAAAGTCAATTCTAGCGTAGCTTTCGAGGTGAAGCTCAGAAAAAGCGTGTAAAGCTGCATTCTGAAGCTTTTCTGTCATTTCCTTATCGAGAACTGCAGGGCAGATTTCCTCTGTGTTGCCTGCCTGATACTTGTTTACATAGTCGTAAAAACCGGTTTTCGGGATAATTTCAATGATAGGCAGAGCTTTGTCACCTAAAACACCGATAGAAAACTCTCTGCCTTTGATGTACTGCTCAACAAGCACCTGACCCTCGTACTTAAACGCGTCAACCATAGCTTTATAAAAGTCGCTCTTGTCGTTTACGATAGAAACTCCGACAGAGCTACCAGCTGAGCACGGCTTTACAACGCACGGGAAATCCTCCCATGTGTCAAGCTCGCCGTTTGTGAGAGCTTCTTTTTTATAAAGCTTTGAAGCAGGAGTAGGCACACCCGAGTGTAAGAACACAGCCTTTGTCACGCCTTTGTCCATAGCTATAGCAGAGCCTAAATATCCCGCACCTGTGTATTTGATGCCGAGCATATCAAGTGCCGCCTGAAGCTGACCGTTTTCGCCTACACCACCGTGTAAAGCTAAAAAGCAGATGTCAGCCGCTTTGCAGATTTCGATAACATTTTCGCCAAAAATGCAGTCACTCTTATCTTTACGCATAGCTTTTATTTCGTCTAAATCAGGGATT
>JAZSFG010000089.1:0-2113 GCA_045532065.1 Ruminococcus sp.
CGCGAATGAGCGTTGCACTGCTAATGCGATAACCTGCTGCACTCGTTGTAATAACCAAGCAAGCTTGGTTCTAACTCGTTGGCAAGGTCATTGCGACGACTGAAGCTTTAGCTTTACAATGTTGCGAGTAAGTGAGGGCAGAGCCAAACTTGTTTGAGCTATGCCGAGCGATAGCAACTTCGACAAAGTCAAAGGAGTGCCCGAAGGGCCTAATCGCAGAGCGGTGAGGAGTTAAGTCCCAGATTACTCTTTATCAACATATCGTTGAATATCAACAACAACACAGTACAAGCGCTTTTCTACTCCTCAGTCACTACGTGACAGCTCCTCTTCAAAGCGGAGCATCCAAGTTTATTTTTTCTCGCTGCTATATTATTGAATATCAGTGATGTAAGTATAGTGCTCCTCTTTTTGTCCAAAGAGGAGCTCCGCGGAGCGGTGAGGAGTTAAGTCCCAGGTTACTCTTTATCAACATATCGTTGAATATCAACAACAACACAGTACAAGCGTTTTTCTACTCCTCAGTCACTACGTGACAGCTCCTCTTCGCACGAGGAGCACCTAAGTTTCTTTTTTCTTGTTGCTATATTATTGAATATCAGTGATGTAAACAGAGTGCTCCTCTTCTCTACTCCTCAGTCACTGCGTGACAGTTCCTCTTAGCAAGAGGAGCACCCAGGTTTCTTTTTTGTTACTATATTACAGATTATCAAGAGTATAAATAGTGCTCCTCTTTTTGTTCAAAGAGGAGCTCCGCGGAGCGGTGAGGAGTTAAGTACCAGGTTACTCTTTATCAACATATCGTTGAATATCAACAACATAAACACAGTACAAGCGTTTTTCTACTCCTCAGTCACTACGTGACAGCTCCTCTTCGCAAGAGGAGCACCTAAGTTTCTCTTTTCTTATTGTTATATTGTTGAGTATCAGCAATGTAAGTATAGCGCTCCTCTTTTTCGAACTCCTCAGTCACTGCGTGACAGCTCCTCTTCGCAAGAGGAGCACCTAATTTTCTTTTTTCTTGTTGTTATATTGTTGATTATCTGCGAGTAAGCATAGTGCTCCTCTTTTTGTCAAAGAGGAGCTCCGCGGAGCGGTGAGGAGTTAAGTCCCAGATTACTCTTTATCAACATATCGTTGAATATCAACAACAACACAGTACAAGCGTTTTTCTACTCCTCAGTCACTACGTGACAGCTCCTCTTAGCAAGAGGAGCACCTAAGTTTCTTTTTTCTCGCTGCTATATTATTGAGTATCAGCGATGTAAGTATAGCGCTCCTCTTTTTCTACTCCTCAGTCACTGCGTGACAGCTCCTCTTCGCAAGAGGAGCACTCAAGCTTCTTTTTTGTATTGCTATATCATTGATTATCTGCGAGTAAGCATAGTGCTCCTCTTTTTGTCCAAAGAGGAGCTCCGCAGAGCGGTGAGGAGTTAAGTACCAGGTTACTCTTTATCAACATATCGTTGAATATCAACAACAACACAGTACAAGCGCTTTTCTACTCCTCAGTCACTGCGTGACAGCTCCTCTTAGCAAGAGGAGCACCTAAGTTTCTTTTTTTCCGCTGCTATATTATTGAGTATCAGCGATGTAAGCATTCTACTCCTCAGTCACTGCGTGACAGCTCCTCTTCGCAAGAGGAGCACCCAAGTTTCTTTTTTCTTGTTGCTATATTATTGAGTATCAGCGATGTAAGCATTCTACTCCTCAGTCACTGCGTGACAGCTCCTCTTAGCAAGAGGAGCACCCAAGTTTCTTTATTCTTGCTGCTATATTATTGAGTATCAGTGATGTAAGTACAGTGCTCCTCTTCTCTACTCCTCAGTCACTGCGTGACAGCTCCTCTTAGCAAGAGGAGCACCCAAGTTTCTTTTTTGTTACTATATTACAGATTATCAAGAGTATAAATAGCGCTCCTCTTTTTCTACTCCTCAGTCACTGCGTGACAGCTCCTCTTAGCAAGAGGAGCACCTGGTTACCCTTTACTGTTATAACGTTGATTATCAAGAGCATAAGTAAGTGCTCCTCTTTTTGTCAAAGAGGAGCTCCGCGGAGCGGTGAGGAGTTAAGTCAAGAATAGCTCCATCCTCTTTTATACATATACAAAAGC
>JAZSFG010000179.1:0-12465 GCA_045532065.1 Ruminococcus sp.
AGCTTAAAGACAAGCTACCTTTAATGAGCGAAGAAGAACAGCTGAAGCTCCTCTCAACCGACGGAATGCTCGTTAAACGTCCGATATTACTAGGTAGCGTCTTCGTACTCACAGGCTTTAAAGAGAAAGAATGGGCAGAAAAACTGAATATAAAATAAAAAAAGAGCTGTACGGGAAACTGTACAGCTTTTTCACATTCCGCACAAATAGTAAGTAATAAAACAAAAAGCCCACCCCCGAAAAGGAGTTGGGCTTTTTATTACATTTTATCCTTTTACAGCACCTGCGGCAACACCCTTGATGATGTGTTTCTGACAGGTGAGGTAGAATACGATAACAGGAATGATGCTCATAAAGATAAGCGCCATAGTAGCACCCAAGTCTACAGTACCGTAGCTTCCCTTTAAGTACTGGATGTGAATCGGGATTGTACGGAATCTCGTTTTATCCAGAACGAGGTATGGTAAGAGGTAGTCATTCCAAACCCACATAATCTCGAGGATAGCAACTGAGATAATTGTCGGCTTTAACATCGGGAATACGACCTTAAAGTATGTGCGGAAAGGACCGCAGCCGTCAATCGCCGCAGCTTCTTCGATTTCCAGCGGAATGCTCTTTACAAAGCCGGTAAACATAAACACCGCAAGTCCGGCACCAAATCCGAGATAAATAACCGGAATTGTCCACGGAGTGTTGAGTTTAAGTGTATCAGCTGTACGAGCGAGTGTAAACTGTACCATCTGGAACGGAATAACCATAGAGAAAACACACGCAAAGTAAACAATCTTACAGAACATAGAGTTAACTCTAGAGATATACCACGCAGCCATCGAAGTGAAGAAAATAATCAGCGCTGTTGATAAAACAGTAATCAGCAAGCTAAACAGTACGGACTTCCAGAAAGGATATCCGCCGAAGGTAACGCCTGTGATAAAGTTTTCAAAACCCGCGAAGCTCTCTGCAGTCGGCCACGCAAAGGTATTTGTCTTTACGAAAGTGTTTTTCTTAAACGAGTTAAGTGCTACAAAAAATACAGGTAGCACGTAAATAACACAGATAATAGAAAATGCAACAGTCAGTCCGATAAGACTGCGCTTTTTACCTAAAGGTTTTGTCTTAGCTTTAGCCATTACTGCTGCACCTCCTTATCACGTGTTGTCTTAAGCTGCATAAGTCCGATTGTCGCAACCAAGATAAAGAACAACACAGCTTTCGCCTGAGCTGTACCTTTTGCGAACTGACCGCTTTCAGTAAATGTGTTGTAGATATTGAGAGCAATCATTTCTGTTGTGTGCACAGACGAACCATCAAGGTTTATAGTAAACGGTTGTCCTCCTGTGAGAGCTAAGTTCTGGTCAAACAGCTTGAAGCCGTTTGTAATAGACAGGAACATACAGATTGTGATAGACGGCATAACATTCGGGATAGTAATCTTTGTGAGAGTCTTCCACGCGCTAGCGCCGTCAATCTTCGCAGCCTCCATCATATCCTCAGGAATAGCCTGAAGTCCTGCAATGTAAATAATCATCATATATCCTATCTGCTGCCAGCACATAAGGATAATAAGTCCCCAGAAGCCGTATTTTGTCTCGCGTAAAATATCGGTATTGAAATAGCTCAGAATGCCGTTGAAAATCATATTCCAGATGTAACCTAAAACGATACCACCGATAAGGTTAGGCATAAAGAATACGGTACGGAAGATATTTGTACCCTTCAGGCTCTGAGTAAGCGCGTACGCAACGGTAAACGCTAAAACATTAATAAGGATAACCGACACAACAGTCCACAGTGCGGTATATCCGAAAGAGTAAACAAACTGGGAGTCTTTAAACGCTCTTACGTAGTTTTTAAATCCTACCCACTCCCACGAGCTTGTAGTAGTAAATTTGCAGAATGACAGGAACATGCCCTGTAAAAACGGCCAGATAAAGCCGATTATGAAAGCTGCAAACATCGGTAACAGAAAAAACCATCCTGCACGCTTAATCGGGCGGCGCAGAAGCTTACTGTTAACGACAGCGTGGCTATGAGCTTTCTTCTTTTTCTTTTTATCCATAGTCCACCTCCGAGGGTGAGTGTAATGCGGTGTATCAAAAACGGAGCGAGCTTGGCACTCGCTCCGTTTCATCAGTTATTAGATATAATAGTCAGTTATAAACGAATTATTCGTTTACAGCAGCATACTGTGTAGCCCAACCAGCAACGAAAGCAGCTTCTACGAGCTCCCAGTTAGCATCTGTAGGGTCAGCATTGTATGTGTTCATAGCGCCTACGAGTGTCTCACGATAAGCGTCTACGTTTGGCTGGAAGTTTGTAACCCATGGCATTGTGTAGTTGCCAGCAGCAGCATAAGCGTTAGCCTGTGCGAGGAATGGGTTTGTAGACTCAACAGCGTTTGTGTATGGCATTACGCCGAATGTACCAACAGCGATAGCAGAAGCTTCAGGATCTGTAACAACCCACTTCATGAAGTCGAGAGTTGCGTTGATGTCAGCTTCGTCAGCCTTTGCGTTAACTGCCCAGTAGTTCTCTGTACCGCAGTTAAGACCAGCCTTCTCTTCGCCTTCTACGCCACAGTAGTAAGGGATCATTGTGAGGTCTTCAGCAGCGAATACTTCTGAAAGGCCTGACCATTCCCAGTTACCGTTTACATAGAATACAGCCTTCTTATCCTTGAACTCAGCAGCAGAATCTAAACCGCCAGCAGCGAGGTCTTTTCTGTCAACTGTTGAATTCTCAACCATGAGGTCATATAAAGCCTTGTAGTTGTCCATGTATGTACCCTTGATTTCAGCCGGGCACTCTTTCCATGCGTCAGGATCGTCAACTGACTCATAGTAGTACTCAAGGTTAGCAAGGTGACCTGTGAATCTCCAAGAAGAAGAACCGTCCATAGCGTTAGATGAGAATGCGTCGAAGCCGAGTTCGTCAGCTCTAGCGTGGATATCCTCAGCAGCAGCCTTTAATGTCTCGAAGTTGTTGATAGCTTCGATGTCATAGCCAGCTTCTTTTAAGAGAGTCTTGTTTACGATGATACCGTAGCACTCGTAGCAGTAACCGATAGAGCAGAGCTTGCCGTCAGCATCGTAAAGTTTGTAATCGTCGTTGAGTTCTTTTGTGATGTCAGCGTCTGTGAGGTCATAGCAGAAATCTTTCCACTCGTTAACAGCAGCTGTGTTACCTACAACAAATAATGTAGGTGGGTTTTCTTTGTCCATCTCAGCGATGAGTGTTTCGTTGTATGTACCGGAAGCAGCAGTAACGATCTGAACGTCTACGCCAGTCTCCTCTGTGTACATAGCTGCGAGCTCCTTAAGAGCTTCGTCAGATTCAGGCTTGAAGTTGAGCCAGTATACAGAACCTGTAGCTGTCTCGCCGTCTTCTGTAGCTGCGCCGCAAGCTGCAAGAGAAACAACCATAAGAACAGCAAGTAAAAGAGCTAATAACTTTTTCATTGTGTAATTCATCCTTTCGTATAATGAAAAATTTAATTTGCACCAAAACGGTGCGCCCGTGCGATTAGGCAATCGCCTTTTCACGATGTAAATTATACATCACATTGCTTGCTTTTGTCAATTACAATTGTGCAACTTTCACATAAAATGACCAAAAAAGGTCAAAAATCGCCAAGACCACTAGTTTTCAAGCGGTTTTTACAAAATATATATCGTTGTTATGCGACAAACTCCATTCAAATGCTACAAAAAAGTAAGCACCTGCGCAAAAAACTATGCACAGGTGCTTTGTTAATATTATTTTCTGCCTACGAGACTCTCCACCACATGCTCACACACAGCGACAAATTTAATGTCGAAGTGGTTTCTGAAATAGAAGAAGAGATAAATAATAACGGCGATGAAAATTGGAAGGAAGATAGCTCTCACTATAAAACGTCTGTAAGCGAAATCAACATACAGCTCGGTTTTTATGGAAATTATCCACATCGTCACGTTGTACGCAAAAATTGTGAAAAGTATCAGGAAAAACGCGAATTTCGGATAATTTATAGCGCTGTCAAACTGAGGCCTTGTGTGAAGTTCGAGGTAGCTTGTAAAACTACCCGAAATAAACCACAGAGCCACACCAAAGATAAACGCAAGACGTTTTCTGCCGAGTCTTCTGAATTCAGAAAAGACCTTTGAAACATCGTACGTAACATCGCGGAAAAACAAAAATGCAATCAGCACAAACGGAATTGCAGAATAGCCGATAATCTCTACAATCATTTCTAAGATAAGCAAAAACGTAGATATGTCAGCGTCAGGTCCCCACAAGCCCTGTCTTGAGAGCAGGTAAATAAGCAGGAAAACAAGCGCGAATATTGCGCTGAATACGCTCAGCACCTTGTACTGGTCATCTTTTATGTGCTGGCCGTCGCCTCTTAGGCGGTTGAGCTTTCTTTTCTGAGTTTTTGAATGGTTTCTGCGAAGCTCCTTGCAGAAGCTCTCTGCAGTTTCTTCTGCAGTTTCTCTGCTGATGAAGTAATTTTTGCGGTGAAGCCACATAAAGCTCTTCATATCTTCAGGATACTCTACGCTGTAGTCAACCTGACAACCATCAACCGCAACTAAAGAAATCGAACCCTGATTGTTATTCTGTACAAAGGAGTATACCTGTCGCATAGGCGAGTTTTCGTCTTTTGCTGCTTTTTCTGTTTCGCCCTCTGTCAGCATAAACAGTACGTTTGAGCTGAATCTGAGGTCGAATTTCACTCTGTCTGTAAGCTCTTCTTTGTCGTACACATAAATACCTGTGCGAACGAGATACTCTTTTTCAAGCTCTTTTGCAACACTTCTGAAGTACTCTTCAGTTTCAGTGTTGCACACGATGTACGCCTCGTGAAAAAGACCGAGGTTAATATGATTTACTTTTGTTGTCATCATAATATCAACCTCCTATAACAAGCGCACACAAAACACCGCACAAGAGAATCGCCGGCACAAGCGCAATCCATCCTGCGATTTTGCTAATTTTCCTTATTTTAAGCACTCTCTTGCACACAATGAATTTCTTCGGATATCTGCCGAATCTGCTGTTACAGAAGTCGATGCTCGCAAGCACTGTTTTGTAAATCCATCTTGATGTAGGCAGATAAAACAGTATAGCTACAACGCTCATCGCGTAAAGCTCGTGTGCATAAGTCTGCGGTAAAATTCCTGTCACAATACCGCCGACCATACCAAGCAAAGGTACAGCGTACGCTAAAATAACAAGCGGCACAATGCCGATGAAGAAAATTTTAAGCAAAGGACCTACCCAACGGATAATACGATAATCAAGTATCAGTCTGTCGAGCGACTTGCTTCTGCCGATAAGCTTTTTGAACATCTCACAGAACACAAGGAACAACGGAAAAACGCCCAAAACCGCGTACATCGTGTAATACGTGTACGGGTCTGTTGTCTTATATAAAATTGTAATAGCAAAGGAATATAAAAGGTTAACGCCGAGGAAAAACAGACTTTCTCTCAACGCCATAGTGCTGATGTAGTTGTAACCTGACTCGCTTTCGTTATCGTACGACAGGTACTGTCTGCTCATAATTGCTTCTTTCTGAAGCTCCTGCGACCAGCCTTTTCTGATTTGCTCGTTTACGCCTTTTGCGATGATTTTCGCAGTTTCTTCAGGGTCATCAAGTTCGCACACGATAGCATTTTCGTCAAATTTTACGAGGTCTTTGATTTTCTCAGGAAGATTGTCAGGATACTCAAAGCCGTTCATCTTAATCGGGATAATCGGCTTGCCTGCCTGCAGATATAGCGAAACCTCAGTCGTAATCCAGTCGCCCTCCTGATGGCATCTGTCGAGCATACCGGGGGTGAGCAACAGTACAAGGTACTGACTCTTCTTGTTGTTCTTTATAAGCTGTGTACGGAAATCACCGAAATGAAGCTCCTCGTCGTCTCTGAAGCTGTCTACACCGTAGACATTCAGAAACTCGCTGTACAAAGCTTTCGCAAGTGGGTTGCAGTCTTTATGTCTGTAACTTATAAAAACTTCATAGTCTCTTCTCATTTTTACCTATCCTACCCTCATTTTTAGCTGTCAGGAAGTGACAACTTCACCCTCTGAATTTAGCACTTTTACTACCGCAAATCAATAATAAGAAGAAATTTCTACACATAGATAAATTTTGTACTCAGTTTTTTATGCACCATACATAAAACTATGTCAGAATAGGGCAAAAAGCAAATAATAAAGGGAAAATCAAAAACCGCTTGACATTAACACATTAAAGTGATACAATAACTCTCGTTGAAGCTAGACGCGCACAAAAGAATACATAGGGGTATAGCTCAGTTGGTAGAGCAGTGGTCTCCAAAACCACGTGCCGAGGGTTCGAGTCCTTCTGCCCCTGCCAAATAAGGAGTAGAGTATTGATACAATGCTTTACTCCTTAATTTTTCGCATTAAAAAGCCATTTTTCGGTGTTTTTATAAAACAATAATCCCTGTAAAAAGAGTATTTTAAGCTCTGATTACAGGGATTTTTTCATTTTTACCTTAAACCTATCGTTGCGGTTATCGAAGTTACCGTTGTGGTTTATGTGGAGTTATCGTTGCGGTTATCGGAGTTATCGTTGTGGCTTATGGGGGACTATCGTTGCGGTTTGTGGGTAATCGTTGTGACTTTTGAGTAACCGTTGCGGTTTTAGTCACTAATCGTTTTATGCCACAGAAACCGGCTTATAAATATTTCTTAAATGCCTGTTTCATTTTTACCGCCATATCCATCATCCACTCAAACTGCTGTGACCACGAATCCTTATCATCAAAGTCAACAGTTATATATGTTAAGATGCGACTCGCCTTTTTCTCTGGCAGCTCGTTCCATTCAAGCTCGACACCCATTTCGCTTTCAATAGCCTCTTTGTGTGAATAGAACTTGTGGTATAAGTCTTTGTCGTCAGAAATGTACCACTCAACTATCAAGTGATTATATTTTCTCACCTGCGATAAACTTATGGCACACGCAGACGAACCCACGCTTAAGGTCATCCAATGGTCCTTGCTTGCTTTTCTTCTATTAAATGATTTCGCAAAGGCACCCGTTTTGCCGAAAGCGTACTCATTAAAGGCTACCCAATAATCATATCTCGCCTGTAAGGTCGGTGAGCTGCTTGTGTTACGCTTGATTTCTTTAGTCCAATCATTAGGCTTTTCAACGACCTCAAATTTAACTGCGATATCGGAGTCGCCTATTTGGTATAACTTTATCTCAAGTAAAAAGAAAGCAATATTCTCATCAGTGTGGTTGTTTAACCACTCTATCGCTGCCCGGTGTTCCTCACGAGCTCTTTTTACTACCCAAATTACAATATCGGCAGATTTACCGGATGCATAGGTTATCAGCTTACCCAAGTGGTCGTGGTTCGTGTCCTCAAGCTGATTCTCTATAATTATTTTTCTGTCTGTGCCGGTTTCAGTTGCAAAAATATCAACATTAAAATCGCCAACTGCAGACTCCGTTTCGTCAAGGGTAATCTCAAGTCCGACCGCATCTGCTAGCTGTGCCAAATTTTCCTCTTCGGCTAACCACGGAGTAAAATCCAAAGCTTCGTGTGGCCATACCTTTCGCAGATTCTTAATTTCTTTTAATTTACCAAGATTTATCATAAAGCAAGCTCCTCACTTTGCTAAATAGTTATTTCTCAACTACCTTCTGATACAAATTCATAAGTTCCGCCACACAAGACGACTCCGTTGTGGTTTTCACATCAAATCCATAAGCCTTCATAACTGCTTTATCGTTTTCCTGATGGGCTTTTCTCAATTCCGCTGGCATAGTCAACTCGTCGTACAAATCAGCTAAGCTACTATCCGGATACAACGCACGAGCATCAAGTATAGCTTGTGCAGTTTGCTCAATCTTCACCTTCTGCTCATCAGAGGGGGTAGGCCAAGGGAAGTTATTATAAACAATTTTTATTGAATAGTCATATCTCATCTCAAGTCTACCGCAAACAGCCCTCATCCATGCCATATGCACATTTGATAACAACACTCCGAAATGGTATAAGTTAGAATTAGGCATCAATCTTAATTTGTTGCTACAAAGTACACTATCATCCATATATCCCATAGGAACATACTTTCTTTTTTCTGATGACACTTCAGGTATTACTATATATGTGCCTTTTGGCATATTCTCCGTTTGGAAACGAGTAGGAGTATCCGCTAATTTTAAGGTTGAAGCTCGTTTACTATTCAAGCGATACGCTTTAACTGCTTGCACCCTCTTCATACATTCAGGCAAGGTTCTCAACTCATTGGGTGGACATAAACCTAGCCATAAACAGTAACGGGGTTTTCTATTAATAAGCTCTTGTGCTCCATACCAACGCTTAAACCACCTAGCTGATTTAGGCTCAATTTTTATAAATGCGTCCATCTCGTCTTTAGTAAAAAGGTAATTGCCGTCATCGATAGGCTGATTACCCATTGCTATGCTCGGAACATCACAGATAGGTGTATTTCGACTTTCTATAAAAGTGTTAGATGCATTTACCAAATAACCGTTAATATTATCTACAATCTGATATCTATCGCCGTCAAACAACAATTTAGGTTTATCATTCAACGCCGTGCTAAAACCAATTATTACACAGTGAACTCTAGCTTTTGAGTTTGACTCGCTATCCCAACGGAAAGTACGGTGTGCAAAATCTATATGTGTCCCCATTTCAAATAATGGTTTCCACAAGTTAGCTACCTGCTCACCCTGTGAAATGGAGTTTGTGGATACAAGGGCACAGCGAACAGACGTGTCTTGCATAAGTTCGATAGCTTTTTTATACCAACAGGTAACATAATCAAGATTACCAACATTCTTCCAATTCGTACCAAATACAGAAAGTAAATCTTCTTTCTGTTCCGAATTCATCCACCTTGCCCCTACAAACGGAGGATTTCCCATAATATAATTGAGTCTATCTTTTGGAACAACAGTACCCCAATCTATACGCAGAGCATTGCCTTCAACAATACAGGCATTTGACTTCAAAGGAAGGAAGTCCAAATACTTATGTACAATATCCTCTGTTTCTTTCATCATCTGTGACTCCGCTATCCACAGAGCTGCTTTTGCTACAGTTACAGCAAAGTCATTTATTTCGATGCCGTAGAACTGGTCGATGGTCACCTTTATAGTGTCTCCCATATCGAGCAGTATCTGGTCACCTTGAGTGAGTTTTATAGCCTCATTCTCTAAACGGCGAAGGCTAACATATGTTTCCGTTAAAAAGTTACCTGAACCACAAGCCGGGTCAAAAAAGATAAGAGAGCCGAGCTTTTCTCTAAATGCGTTTGCTTTTTGTACTCTTATTTTTGGAACTTTAATGGCTTTTATTTCTTCAAACTCATCTTTAAGCTCATCCAAAAACAGAGGGTCGATAACTTTATGTATATTCTCGATAGAGGTGTAATGCATACCACCACTACGGCGAGTTTCAGGGTTCAGAGTGCTTTCAAACACAGCACCAAAAATTGTAGGTGATATATCCGACCAATCAAAATCAGCAGACGCCTTTGAAAGAAGAAGGTCTCTTATTTCATCATTAAACTGTGGAACGATGATATCGCTGTCGGCAAACAAACCGCCGTTAACATAAGGAAATTGAGCAAGAGCCTCGTCCTCATACTCGTCTCGTACCTCTGTATCAAGAATGCGGAACAAGTCAATAAGAGCCTTTCTCATATCACGAGCCGGATACGAATTTATGTAGTTGTAGAACATACCGTGTCCGCCAAAAACTCCTGAATCCTCTGCATAAAGACAAAAAACAAGGCGAACACAAAGCATATTCAGACTTTTTAGTGTATGAGGGTCTTCAGGGTTATGATACTGCTTTAGGATGGCATCATAAAGCTCGCCCACTAATCTACCTGCCTTGATGGAAACCTCCATCTCTCGCTTGATGTTCTCGTCACCGGTATCAACTAAAAACTGCAGACGATAATATTCCTTCGGCAGATTCTTTAATAAAATGCTTTCAGGCTCACAGTTGGGCTGTTCCATATCATAAACGAGAAACTCCTCAAAGTTACAGGTAACTATCCAACGAGGTCTCTGTGAATATGGCAAAGCCGCAGAATAACGCTGTGCCTGTTGAAACGGTGTAAGCAAGGTACCGTCCGACTGCTTTATAGGCTTTTTGAGGTCCTTACCCTTACTTTTTTGCTCAATCAAAACATGGGTAGACGGAATATGTCCATCAATGAAGCTAGTATGGTCGAGCTGTGCCTTCTCCTCAAAAAGGATAAAATGAGCCGGATCTTCAATACCATAAACCTTATTTAACAGTTCCATCCAAAAAGGCTGTGACTCACCTTTTTCATAACCTCTATCTTTCCAATATTGAGCAAACTCTTTTGCACGAGCTCTCTGTTCTACATCTCTCATATCTGTCTATGCCTCCCACATTTTTGGATAGCACTCATAATCCTTATACAAAAAGTGCATTTTATCGATTCGTTTATCTGTGTGCCAATGACCGCAGTACCAAGCCTCATACTCGATTTTATCCTCAATTGTATCGAGCCACAGCTCGGTGCTGTTATCAACGCCCGACTGGTCAATTCCCGGCAAAAACATCTCTCTTGGTATGTATTTGTACGGACAGGTGTGGGACAGTACTAAATCAATGCTGTCACCTTCAAGCACAGCTTCAACCTTTGCTTTTATCTCCGGTGATGGCTGTTCATCTTTCCACCAACCATAACCTCTTTCTAAACGGAAAAACTTGTCAACGCTGTATGCTCCGCCGATAGCGATTGCTTTCTTCCCTTCGAGGTTGTAAATCTCACCATCAATTGCAAATAACAAGTTCGGAAACTCATCCTCTACAAGCACCTTACCGCCATTAAACTCCGCCTCTTTGTATGTGTCTATATTTTGAGGGCGGTTCTCGTGGTTACCATGAATGCAAAGAAGCGTTGCAGGAACTGATGCGAGCTGTTTCTTTGCAAATCTATCGTGGCTGTCGCCATCATAATTCATTCCGACATCTCCAAGCAAAACAATTATATCGTTCTCGGTAAGCTTAAGATATTCAGAATACAATAAAACCCGTGCAGGGTTACCGTGAATATCACCCATAAATACAACCACATCAATTCCTCCTTTCCCAATCTCTATATTTTGCTCCCGTGCTTCGACCAACAGCGTTGTCTGAGTGCGACTCAGATAAGGCGGCTCATTCCTTGTCGTTTCTTATTCGTAGCTAGATGTCTCACTACGATATGCCGGTGCATTTACGGGAGGGTTTATAAAATCTCGACATCGAGTTTTATAGCAACAATATTGTGGATATTATTAAATTAAATTATATCATAGTAATGTGGTAAATTCAACGAGTACATTTTGTAATCACCACATTTATTTTATACCCTTATGAGTCCAATAATCAGGACACAAAAAAAGGAAGGCATAAAACCTTCCCATAAAAAGGAGGAACAGGGGGATGGTCAGTTTCCCCCTGCTCTTTTGCCCCCTTTAAGGAGCAACCTTAATGAGCACATCTAAGCGTACTGCTTTCGCAACACGGCTAGATAACAAAAAATTAGTGGACACCTTAAGTGTCATTCAAGAAGATCTGATTCCTTCAGTTCATCAATGAATTTCTGAAGGTCTTTTCTAGCAAGTTCCTCCTCGACTTCGTATTCCTCCAACATAGCTGATAATACTTGTTCAAATGTTGTTTCACCTTCGAGCTGATGCCAGAGAAAAGCCCCAACGCTGTTGAGGTTAATCATGCCATTAAATGTTGCTACAGCATTTCCTACGGGTACAACCACAAAAGTGTCTGCAACCTTTCTCAACATATAATTTTCTTTGATTTTCATCGCCTGTCATCTCCTGCGTATATTCCATTTTATATTAACACAATTTCATAAAAAAACAGCGTTCTGGTAAAATCTGTCGTTTTTCTGGTAAAAATTGCACTTTTTTCTCGAAATTTATACTTGACAGGGCAGTTATTGCAAATTATGCAACAACTGATTTCCACAGAAAAAGACGACTTATAATAGCAACTTTGCCCCAATAAAATAACACAAGTCTTGTAAAAATGATAGATAAATTTGTAAAAACGATATAGTTCTTGTAAAAACGATGTGCAAACTTGTAAAAATGATATTAAACTTGTAAAAACGATGCAACCAAATGGCGTACTTGGTAGAATTTTGGCTCTACTTGGTAATGGTACATTCTATTTTCTTAACTTTTAGCGGTTTATTTAGGTCCCGTGCAAACTCAATCATAGACTTTGTACCTCTGCTTTTTCCATCCCAAAAGCACAAAACATAATCGGCTTTTTCTGCCATCAGTTTATTCCTTTTAGGCCCGGCACTCTTACCATACTTATCCCAATCAGCATAGTACCTCTCAATTTCATAGCCGTTTTCTTTAGCATAACGCTCACCGAGGGAATCAGCACCACGGGCTCCACCCGATACAATTATT
>JAZSFG010000159.1:0-12752 GCA_045532065.1 Ruminococcus sp.
TTATACTTACAGCGTTTTGTGTCAGTCGCTTTTGTACCTATCTGTGAGCGTGCAAGCTCTATAACCTGCGATGCTGTTATCTTAGCCAAATTATCACTCCTCACTCTTTTTTAAATACTGTAGAAAGCGCTGTGCTCTCAGCGCGTTTTTCGAGTAGCTGTTGTTGTACCAGAAACCAACCACAATAACAGCTATTTCAACTAAAGTCTCAACGCACATCAAAATGAAACTTTCATCGGTTTTAATTACATCGACGCCAAACTTCTCTAAAAAGAAATTCACAATCACAATTAAGATAAGCACAGTGCGCACAATTGTAGATTTTGAAATTTTCATATCATTCTCCTTTACATAAAACCTCTACATAAAAAACAGAAGAGCGCTCACAATCGCACCACCTATAGAAGCGCCGATTGCGGCAAAAATACTGTTTTTTATTACGTTAAAATTATTGCTCGGGACCTGTTCGAGTCGCTCGAGCCTGTCGTTCAAGTCATTTTGAAGCTTCGCCATATGCTTCATATTAGTCGCCATAATGCCGACGTTTTTCACGAGTTCGTGCATCTGTACACTGCTTTTTTCGAGTATCAGAATACGGGTGTTAAGGCGTTTATGTTCATCCTCCATACGCTTGACGTACTCGTTGTGCTCGGTGCGTGAAATGTAATTATTATCCATACTTTACACCTACACAATCGGCTCGTTTACGGTGATTACGGATGTATCGCCCATACCCCACACAGACAGACGGTTTAAGTGCAAGCTCCTCGATGAAGTTAATATAAAAACGAGTGAAGTTAGAGCTACTGTTAAAGACAGGCTTTAAAGCAGGCTGTGAGGATGTGTTACAAAATCCCGTTTTCGGTGTTTTGTCAGCTTTAAATACACCGCTTCTGTTACTGTGGCTTTGTTTGTCAGCAACATTATGTACTAAAAAACAACGTTTCGTGTGGAGATTATCGGCGGCAAAACCGATAACTCTCTCTTCTTGTGGGATAGACGTTATCCCCAAAATAATATTAATAATAAAAAGCACCTCCCACTTAACCCTGAAAAAACAAAAAAAGTTGCATATTTCTATGCAACTTTTTGAAATATTTTATAAAATTTTATTTTAAAAGCGGTAAAAGGTACTGTCCGGTGTATGATTCTTTAACTTTTACTACCTGTTCAGGGGTACCGCTAACAACGACTAAACCGCCGTCGCTTCCGCCCTCAGGACCGAGGTCGATAATGTGGTCCGCAGTTTTTATTAAATCGAGGTTGTGCTCGATTACTATAACTGTGTTTCCTGTATCGACAAGTTTCTGAAGTACTTCTGTCAATTTGTGTACATCGGCGATGTGTAGACCTGTTGTAGGCTCGTCGAGGATGTAAACCGTCTTACCCGTAGCGCGTTTTGACAGCTCGGTTGAGAGCTTCACTCGCTGTGCTTCACCGCCTGAGAGTGTTGTCGCAGGCTGTCCGATTTTGATGTAGCCTAAGCCGACATCGTAAAGTGTCTGTAGTTTTCGAGCAATTTTCGGCATATTTTTGAAGAACTCGAGTCCCTCTTCGACCGTCATTTCTAGAACGTCGTAAATCGTTTTACCTTTATATTTAACTTCTAAAGTTTCGCGGTTGTATCGCTTGCCTTTGCACACCTCACACGGAACATAAATATCAGGAAGAAAATGCATTTCGATTTTCAGAATACCGTCGCCCTGACACGCTTCGCATCGACCGCCTTTTACGTTAAACGAGAAACGACCAGCGCTGTAACCGCGCATTTTTGCGTCATTAGTAGAAGCGAAAAGCTCGCGGATATCAGTGAAAACGCCTGTATATGTCGCAGGGTTTGAACGCGGTGTGCGTCCAATCGGACTCTGGTCAATAGCAATTACCTTGTCAAGATGCTCGAGTCCCGTAATCTCCTTGAAGTCGCCCGGAGTGGTCTTCGCTTTGTTTAAATTTGCAGCAAGGTGCTTATATAAAATCTCGTTTATGAGCGAGGATTTGCCCGAACCGGACACGCCTGTGACACAAACAAATTTCCCTAATGGAATTTTAACATCAATATTTTTCAGATTATTATGCGTAGCACCTTTTATAGTAAGGAAGTTACCGTTGCCTTTTCGACGCTTTTCAGGTACTAAAATTTCGCGCTTTTTGCTTAAATACTGTCCTGTAATAGACTTTTCGCACTTAATAATCTCGTCTACTGTGCCTTGTGCGACAATCTCACCGCCGTGTACACCCGCACCTGGACCGATGTCGATAATGTGGTCAGCAGCGCGCATAGTGTCCTCGTCGTGCTCAACAACAATAACCGTATTGCCGATGTCACGCAGGTGTTTTAATGTATCTAAGAGCTTTTGATTATCCCTCTGATGCAGACCGATACTAGGCTCGTCAAGGATATATAAAACACCCATAAGCGAACTGCCAATCTGAGTCGCAAGTCGGATACGCTGACTCTCGCCACCCGACAGAGTGCCCGCACTACGCGAAAGTGTCAGGTATGAAAGACCGACGCTCGAGAGAAAATTAAGACGCGATTTGATTTCCGTTAAAATCGGCTTTGCAATCATTGTTTTTGTTTCGTCAAGCTCAAGCTTGTCTATAAAATCCATGATATTCGCAACAGACATATCGCATAAATCGGAGATATTAACGTCGCCGACAGTAACCGAAAGGCTCATCGGAGATAATCGCTTTCCGCCACATTCGTCACACGGAATTTCGGTCATATAACTACCGATTTCTTCTTTAATCCATGCACTTCCTGTTTCTTTGAATCGACGCTCGAGATTCGGGATAATACCCTCAAAATCCTTGTAAAACTCGCCTGCTTTCCACACACCTTTTCTAACGAGTTTTATCTCTTCTCCGTTTGTGCCGTAGAGAATTTTGTCCAATACTTCGTCGGATAAATCCTTAATCGGAGTATCTAACGAGAAGTTGTATTTTTCAGCTAAACCCTCGAGGTACATAAGTGCAATCGAGTTACCTTCAAGTGCCCAACCCGAGCCTTTTAAACCGCCTTCGCTTATGCTTTTATTCTTATCTGGAATTATTCTCTTAGGGTCAACGCGTAAAAACACACCCAAACCCGTACACTTCGGACATGCGCCGAACGGGTTGTTAAACGAGAACATTCGAGGAGTTAATTCCTCGATACTGACGCCGTGTTCAGGACACGCGTAGTTCTGTGAAAAGGTGATATCATCGCCATTTAAAACATTCACGACGATAATTCCGTGAGCAAGCTTCGAGCATACTTCGATGCTGTCAGCAAGTCGCGACTCAATCCCCTCTCCTACTACAAGTCGGTCAACAATGATTTCAATAGTGTGTTTTTTATTCTTTTCGAGAATTATTTCTTCAAATAAATCGTAGATAATTCCGTCGACACGCACACGAGCAAAACCGCTTTTCTTCGCGTTTTCAAATTCTTTTTTGTGTTCGCCTTTTTTGCCTCGGATAACAGGAGCTAGAATCTGAATCTTTGTGCCTTTTTCAAGCTCCATAACCTTGTCTGTAATCTGGTCGACGGTCTGCTGAACGATAACTTTTCCGCAGACAGGACAGTGAGGCACACCGACTCTTGCGTACAAAAGTCGCAGATAGTCATAAATCTCCGTTACTGTACCGACAGTAGAACGAGGGTTCTTCGAGGTTGTTTTCTGGTCAATAGAAATAGCAGGCGATAAGCCGTCGATAGAATCAACCGCAGGCTTTTCCATCTGTCCTAAAAACATTCTCGCGTACGACGAAAGGCTCTCGACGTAGCGACGCTGACCTTCGGCGTAGATGGTATCAAACGCCAGCGATGACTTACCCGAGCCCGAAAGTCCCGTCATAACAACAAGTTTGTCACGAGGAATCTCAATGTCGATATTCTTTAAATTATGTTCGCGTGCACCTTTTACTACAATTTTTCCTGACGACATAGTGCACCTCCTTTTTGTGATTCAACTCACACAAATCTAATTCATTCCGTTTTAGTCCAAAACGAGGCGAACATAGTCCGCCCCGTCTGTTTTAATTCTTATTAAGAAATTTCGTTTTCAGTATTTTCAACGATAACTTCAGCTTCAACTACTTCTTCGACCTCTTCAGGCTCTTCGACATAAGTTCCGTTCATAACAGCGTCGAATGTCTCGCCACTCATCTTTTCGTGCTTGATGAGATAGCCTGCTACTTCGTGGAGCTTAGCCATATTAGCGTTTAAGATATCCTCAGTCTTCTTGTACGCGTCAGTGATAATAGCGTGTACTTCTTCGTCAATCTTAGCGGCTGTTTCGTTGGAGTAGTTCTTCACCTGACCCATATCACGGCCGATGAATACTTCGTTAGAACCAGAACCGTAGTTAATCGGGCCTAAAACATCAGACATACCGTATTTTACTACCATATTCTGTGCAGTCTGTGTAAGGTGCTGGATATCACTCGACGCACCTGTGGAGATGTCATTCAAAATCAGTGCTTCTGCTACACGACCGCCTAAGCAAACGATAATATACTCGGACATCTCTTTCTTCGAACGGTATGACTTATCCTCTGTCGGAATCTGCATAGTATAACCGCCTGCCATACCGCGAGGAATAATCGAAATCTGGTGTACAGGGTCCTGTGTCTCACACGCGAACGCTGCGATAGCATGACCTGCTTCGTGGTACGCTGTGAGCTTCTTCTCGTGGTCAGACATAACACGACTCTTCTTCTCTGTACCGACAACAACCTTGATTGTCGCTTCTTCGATTTCAGCCATAGTGATGGCTTTTTTATTCTTACGAGCTGAAAGAAGTGCAGCTTCGTTTAAGAGATTTGAAAGGTCAGCACCTGTGAAACCTGCGGTGCTCTTAGCGATAGTCTTTAAATCAACATCAGGCGAAAGTGGCTTCTGACGTGCGTGTACGCGCAAAATAGCCTCACGTCCGTTGATATCAGGATAACCAACGAGCACCTGTCTGTCAAAACGACCAGGACGTAAAAGTGCAGGGTCTAAGATGTCGGCACGGTTAGTAGCCGCAATCATAATAACGCCTTCGTTAGCACCGAAGCCGTCCATCTCAACGAGCAACTGGTTAAGTGTCTGTTCACGTTCGTCGTGACCGCCACCTAAACCTGTACCACGCTGACGACCGACAGCATCGATTTCGTCGATAAACACGATACAAGGTGAATTCTTCTTAGCTGTTTCGAAAAGGTCACGCACACGAGATGCGCCGACACCGACGAACATCTCTACGAAGTCAGAACCTGAAATTGAGAAGAACGGAACGCCTGCTTCGCCTGCGACAGCCTTAGCAAGTAAGGTTTTACCTGTGCCAGGAGGGCCGACAAGCAAAACACCCTTAGGGATACGTGCGCCTAAGTTGTTGTATTTTTCAGGGGCTTTCAAAAACTCTACAATTTCTTCAAGCTCTTCTTTTTCTTCGTCTGCACCTGCTACGTCGTCGAAGGTGGTCTTTTTCTTTTCGTCAGCGCTGTTCTTAAACTTCGCTTTGCCGAAATTCATCTCTTTTGAGCCCATACCACCGCCGCCCATACGGCGCATAATGAAAATCCAGAAGAAAACAAAAGCAGCGATTAAAATGATTGTCGGAATAAGCTCGACCCATACAGAGCCGCCTTTGCTAGCTTCTAAATCAACAACCATCGGCTTGTCAGCATGCTTTTCGTTATACTTTTCGATATCGTCCCACACATCCTCTTTGAATGTGTCCCAATCCATAAGCTTATGCTTGACTTCTGTGCCATCTTTAAGCGTTAAGGTAAGGGTTGCGGAATTGCCGTTTACGTGGAACTCAGTTACCTGCTGATCTTCGAAGTAACCCACCACTTCTGAATATGTCGGCTTTTCGGGACTGCTCATATAAAAGAACCAACCTGCTACGAGTATTACGAGAATCGGGATACCGAGGTAGACAAGCAGTCCTCTAAGTTTGTTTGGACTTTTCTTTTCCAATACTATTCACTCCTTATATTAGTATTGATTTTTATCATAAAATTATGAATAAATACTACGATCTAAAACTCCGACATAAGGGAGATTTCTGTAGTGTTCGTTGTAGTCAAGGCCGTAACCGATGACGAACTCGTCAGGGATGTCGTAGCCTATGTAATCTACATCTATATCAACAACTCTGCGTGACGGTTTATTCAGCAGAGTGCAGATTTTCACTGAATTTGCATTTTTTGCAGCAAAATACGCTTTGATAAACGAGAGGGTATTGCCTGAGTCGATGATGTCTTCGACTATAACGATGTCTTTACCGTCGATAGGAACTGACAGGTCTTTTACGATATTAACACGACCCGAGCTTTCAGTACCTGCGCCGTAGCTAGATACTGCCATAAAGTCTATGGTACAAGTTTTTGTGTACGCTTTGATTAAATCAGCCATAAAAGCGATACTGCCCTTTAAAAGGCCGACAAACATAACTTCTCTGCCTTCATAATCTTCTTCAATCTGTTTTGCGATTCGCTGTACAGCTTCTTTAATCTGATCTTCAGAAATCAGAACGCGTTCTACATCCTTGTTCATGGTTTACCCCCTATATATCTGTACGCACCGTTTTTGTACATACCTGTTTTACCATCTTTAGATGTTCCTACTCCCTCAATCCACAGTACCTTGCTGCCGTTTGCGACAACTAAAAGGTTCGAGCGTTTCTCCGCAGGAATTTTCAGCTCGTTTAAAAGTTTTTTGAGAGATTTTGTAACTCCACGCTCAAAAAAAGTGAACGTATCGCCTTCTTTTTTGTGTCGTACAACTGTTTTCTCGTCAATTATATCATACGAGATACAATCATTTAAGAAGTTTTTATTAATATTTTTAATTTCTTCTGCAGAAATATATTCAAACAATCCGCAGTCTTTAAACTCTGTTTCAAAAACCTCAGTTTTTTCACCCTGCGAAACTATCCTCAGCACGCCCTGTTTACACACAGCGCGCATACCAAAGGGCAAATCTACACTCGACGCATCTTTAAGAGCATCACAAATAAGCTCGATGTGACGATGGGATATATCACATCCGCGACGCTTAGCGATAACATAAATCGAGTTTTTAAGCACGGCTTGTGGCAACTGCAATAACTTTTCACACGAGTAGCCAAACTTGGTTTCACAGTTTTTTATTTCTTTTTCGGAAATTTCATCCAAAAAAACTTTAATCTCGGTCAGGTCACCGCACATACGCGAAACGCTGTCGCACAAATCAGGGTTTAGCGATTTAAACACAGGCACCGCATTGTGTCGGATATTATTGCGTGTGTAGTCATCGGTCAGGTTAGTGCTATCGGTAACGTAATTAAGTCCGTTTTCTTTACAGTAGCTCTCGATTTCCTCACGAGTACAGAAAATAAGCGGTCGGATGATGTTGCCCCTTACAGGCTTTATTCCGCACAGACCGGTTATTGATGTTCCGCGTGCTATATTATACAGCACTGTTTCGACGTTATCAGAAGCTGTGTGAGCTGTCGCAATTTTAGCACCGAGTTTACTCGATAAATCGCTAAAATACGCGTAGCGCACATTTCGTCCGCACAGCTCTACGCTTGTCTTACTCTCTTTTGACAGAGACAGCACGTCGACGCTTTTTACAAAAAGCTCGATGTTAAGCTCATCACACAAAGCCTTTACGAAATTTTCATCACGCAGACTCTCTTTCCCACGCAGGTTGTGGTTTACGTGGCACGCATATAATGTGAGATTGTATTTTTCTTTAATAGAATTAAGAACGTGCAGTAACGCAACGGAATCCGCACCGCCTGACAAAGCGACAAGCACCTTGTCGTTTTTCTTAATCATATCATAGCTACAGAGAGTGTTCTCCACCTTAAGCTTCACGGTGAGCCTCCACGCTGGTAAATCGCATAAACTCACCCTGCCAGTGCAGCTTTACGGACGAGGTTTCGCCGTGACGGTTCTTAGCTACTAAACACTCACCGCTGTTCTGGTCAACAGCAGTAGCGACATTCTCGCCCTTGTCCTTGTCGTAATATCCCTCACGATAAAGGAAGAGTACGATATCGGCATCCTGCTCGATAGAACCCGAGTCTCTCAGGTCAGAAAGCTGTGGTCTGTGGTCAGGACGCTGTTCACTAGCACGGGAGAGCTGTGACAGACAGATGACAGGAATGTTAATCTCCTTAGCTAAAATCTTAAGATTACGGGTGATATCGGAAATCTCCTGCACACGGTTGTCGGTACGTCTGCCACCTGAATTCATAAGCTGTAAGTAGTCGATGATTACTAAATCAATGTTCTTTAGTCTTCTCAGCTTTGCTTTCATTTCAGGAACAGTAATACCCGGTGTGCCGTCGAGATAAATGTCAGCTTTATTAAGCACATCGCCTGCGGCGATGAGTCGCTGCCACTCTTCTTCGGAGAGCTTACCTGTTCGAAGTTTCGTACCGCCGACTAAGGCTTCAGATGACAGCAAACGGGAAGCGAGCTGCTCCTTACTCATTTCGAGCGAGAAGAAAGCAACAGTCTTTTTAGACACACACGCAGCGTGTTTAGCGATATTAAGCGCAAAACTCGTTTTACCCATACCAGGACGAGCCGCAAGCAGAATAAGGTCGGAGCGGTTAAGGCCGGTGATAACTCGGTCGAGGTCGCCGATACCGGTAGAAACAGGCTTTACTGTATCATCGTCGCGGTTTAATAAATCTAGTCTGTCGAAAGTCTCAATAAGAACCTCGTCGATACGCTGTAAGCCCTGTACGTTCTTACCTCTTCTTATATCAAAAATCTTCTGTTCGGCAGAGTCGATGAGCATAGCAGGCTCAATCTCGCCGTCGGACGCTTCTTCGATAATATCGCGTGACGCAGAAATAAGCATTCTAACGTCGTACTTATCTCTTACATACTGTGCGTAGATTTCAATATTTGAGATAGATGGACAGCTCTCAGCGAGTTGCATAAGGTAAGTTTTACCTGTTGCCTCGTCAAAAGACTTGTCCGTTTTCAATGTTTCGAGCACGGTGACAAAGTCGACAGTCTTGCCCTGTGTGAACATAGACAGCATCGCTGAGTAAATCACCTTGTGAGTAGAAACATAGAAGTATTCAGATTTTGGCAGGATTTCTGCCACTCGCGCGATTGCTTCAGGCTCCATAAGAATAGCACCTAAGACCGCTTGTTCTGCTTCAGGGCTGTACGGAAGCTTCATTCCGTCATAACCCGAAGTAATTTTTGTGTCTGCCAAAACAACACCTTCTTAACTAACGAAATTTATAGAAAATCAGAGAGCTTTTACTTCAACTTTGACTTTAGCTGTAATAGATGTGTAGAGCTTTACTTCAACATCGTACACACCACAGGTTTTGATGTCAGAAGAAAGAGTAATCTTTCTTTTGTCCACATCGATACCCTTCTGCTTTTTGATTTCTGCGCTGATTTCTTTAGCTGTGATGCTACCGAAAAGCTTGCCGTTCTGACCTGCTTTTGCGTTCATAACAAAAGTAGAACCCTCGAGCTTTGCTTTTGCTTCATTTGCAGCAGCAATAGCTGTGTCAATTTTGAACTGCTTTGACTGCTGTGCGTTTTTAAGCTCATTCATCGCCTGAGCGTTAGCCTCTTTAGCGAGATTTTTCGGAAAAAGGAAGTTGCGCACGTAACCGTCAGAAGCAGTAACAAGCTCGCCTTTCTTTCCTAAACCTTTAACATCCTGTAAAAGTACAACTTTCATGATGTTACCTCCTTATTTAAACTTAGATAATCTGATTATAGCAATTAATTTTTCTTTTGCCTGTTCAACGGTTGTATCAGAAAGCTGTGCAGCAGCCATATTCTGGTGACCGCCACCGCCTAACTGTTCCATAATAAGCTGGACGTTAATTTTTCCGTATGAACGAGCAGAAATGTTGACGTTTTTAGAATCAATCGGAGAAACTACAAACGACGCGTAAACGTCGGTTATAGTGAGAAGTTCATCCGCCGCCTGAGCACTTAAAAGTCGTGAGTTTTTCACAACTGTGTCGATAGTAGATACCGCACAGTGATTAACAACCTGTGCTTTTGACACGAGCTTGTACTTCTCTTTGTAAGTGTCGATTGAATTTGAGAACAGGTTACGTACAACAACGGTGTCAGCACTCTTTTTTCTTAAGTGTGCCGCAGCTTCGAAAGTACGCACGCCTGTGTTGATAACAAAGTTCTTTGTGTCGAGCATAATACCCGAAAGCAGAGCTTCCGCCTCGACCTTTGACATACCGTCGTCGCCTAAGTATCCGATAAGCTCGGTGACCATTTCGGAAGTTGAGCTTGCATTCGGCTCGTGGAAGAAAATGTCGGCATCATCTATAAAGTTAACCATCTTTCGGTGGTGGTCGATAACGATGACTTTACTACACGCTTTGTAAACCTTAGGGCTTTCGATAAAGTCCGGAGAATGTGTGTCAACAATAAAGAGCAGAGTTTTCTCGTTAACCATAGACAGCGCTCTGTCAATATTTATGAACATATCGTCGTGATGAATTTCGAGTCGCTCGATGAGAGTTTTCGCCATAGACCTTTCTTTATCACACACAACGTAAGCGCGTTTTGAAAAAGTTTTTGTGACGGTGCTGTAAATACCAGCAGCCGAGCCGATACAATCAAGGTCAGAATATTTGTGACCCATAATAAGCACCTTGTCGCACTGCTCAATAGCGTTTCTGACAGAGTCGGAAATAACGCGGACACGGACTTTGCTGGTTTTTTCCACACCTTTTGAAACACCGCCGAAGAACTCGTACTCGCCGTTTTTAAGAATAGCTACCTGATCACCACCACGACCCAAAGCCATATCTAAAGCTTTCTTCGCGTTGGCGTGGGACTCTTTCAAGCTCTTACAGTTTCTGCCGATACCGATAGAAATTGTAGCGGTTCTCTCGCCGATTTTAATCTGTCTTACTTTGTCGAGAATACGAAACTTCTTATCAACCTGAGTCAGAAGAACCTTCTCGTCGAAAATGATGAGGTATCTGCCGTCGTAAAGTTTGCGGTAAAGAGAGTCGTGTTTCTTTGACCAGCGTGAAAGTAGATTTTCGAGCAGAATCATCGCCTGTGTGCCGTTTTCTTCATTGTCAGAGGAGAAGTCCTCGATGTTGTCAAAAACAACAAGCGCTACCGACTTCTGGGTATTATAATACTCACGCTCGATGTCTTTGAAATATGTATTGTCGACAACAGAAAGTATATATCCTTTGTCGACTTTATTCGCATAAATAGTGAGTTTTTTCTCGCCGTATTCTGCGTCAACGCCACTTTCGCTCATACAAAGCGACTCCGCACTCTCACCCTTAATAAAGTCAGAGATTTTCTCGCCTACGCCGTCGCTGTTTTTGAAGAAAAGGTCTTCAAAAAGCTTATTGTACATAAGAATCTCGCCACGTTCGCCGAGTAAACACGATGCTGTTTTCATCGACTCGAGGTAATCCTGTGAGACATCGGTTGTCGCATTTATTGTACCTGCTATGACGTTCTTCATATATTGTCTGAAACGAATGACAAAGAAAAGAACAACTGCAAGCGCCACAAACGTCAGTCCGATTTCAACCAGAGAGAGTATTTTATTGTATTTAAATGTTGCAACAGCCATTAAAAGCATAACTGCGGCAAATATCAGGTATACGGGCAAAACTGTCCATACGCGTTTTTTCAAAATACGCACCTGCCTTATCTAAACTCCTTACGAGGTTATACCTCCATAAGTATAGGTAAAATCATCGGACTTCTGCGTGTGCGCTGTAAAATAAGCTTCGCTACATCGTCTTTGATTTTATTCTTAATTACGCCCCACTCGTGGATGTTGCGTGTCGCACAGTCTTCTAAAATATCGAGTGCACGCTGTTTAACTTCTTCGAGCAGGTTTTCGCTCTCTCGTACATAAACGAAACCACGTGATACGATATCAGGACCACTGATAACGTGGCCGTCGTAAACATCAAGAGATGCAACGATGATAATAAGACCATCCTGACCCAAGTGTTTTCTGTCTCTTAAAACGATACTTCCGACATCACCTACGCCAAGACCATCAACAAAGACCTTGCCTGCCTGTACAGGAGCGACTTCTTTCATACACTCGTCAGTAAGCTCGACCACCTTACCAATGTCACCGATGAAGATATTCTCTTTCTTCATACCGAGTGACAACGCGATATCCATATGCTTTCTAAGGTGTTTCTGCTCACCGTGTACAGGGATAAAGTACTTAGGCTTAACTAAAGCCTGTAAAATCTTAAGTTCTTCCTGACACGCGTGACCCGAAACGTGAACCTCGTACATAGACTCGTGAACAACCTCGCAACCGCGTTTTAAAAGTTCGTCTACGACATTACCTACTGTGCGCTCATTACCAGGGATAGGATTTGCAGAAATGATGATAAAATCACCAGCGCCGACGCTTACTTTACGGTGGTCAGAATACGCCATACGGGACAGCGCACTCATCGGCTCACCCTGAGAGCCGGTTGTGACTAAAACGATTTTCTCCATCGGATAGTCTTTTAACTGATCGATGTCGATGATAATATTCTGTGGGACATCGAGATACCCGAGTTCTTTTGCAACGTTCATATAGTTGACCATACTTCTGCCAGAAAAAGCAACCTTACGGTCAAATTTGTATGCACAGTTGATAATCTGCTGAACACGGCTGATATTGGACGCAAAAGTAGCTATGATAATACGCTTGTTAACAGCTCTGCGAAACAAAGTGTCAAAGCTATCTGCACCCGTCTGCTCAGTAGCGGTGTATCCTGCTCGAGAAG
>JAZSFG010000044.1:0-8682 GCA_045532065.1 Ruminococcus sp.
CAACAGTCGTAAACACAATAGCGAGTATGAACATCAAACCGCCCATAGTCGGTGTGCCCTGCTTATTTTTGTGCCATGATGGTCCGATATCAAGGATAGTCTGACCATACTTGAGTTTATGCAGGAAAGGCACGAGATACTTACCCGATATAGCGGAAATCGCAAAAGCTACTAAAGCTGTCGCTAACGCCCAAAGTCCTATAACCATTTTTACACCTCATTTATTTTAAGAAAAATATACTAATCGTTGACGCCACTTGTGCTAAACGCAACAGTAACAACTGTACCAGGGCTGACAGAAGTTCCCTCGGCGATGTCCTGTGAAATTGAAACAGAGTCGCTCGAGTTCACCGTACCTGTTAAGCTTACATTAATACCGTAGTACGAAGCAAGATAGTTGACATCATAAAGGCTGAAGCCGACGAGATTTGGAACTGTAACCTTCTGAGTTACCGAATCTTCGTCAGTATAAAGTACAACCGTACCACCCTGTGGAATCTTACTTCCTGCGGCAGGTACCTGAGCCACAACTGTTGTGCCCTCACCCTTCACAGTTACATCAAAGCCGTCAGCGTTTGCGTTCTTTGTAGCTTCGCTTAATGAAAGACCTGTGTATGTGCCTGCGGTTGTGTCAATGTTAGCGGCTTCTTTCTCTGTATACTGAGCTTCAAGCTCGAGATACGGAAGAATCTCGCCCATAATGCTCGCAAATACAGGAGCAGCAACCGCACTACCGTAGTAGTTGCCTGCAAGCGGTGTATCGAAGAATACAAGCACCGCAACTTCAGGATTATCAGCAGGAGCAAAACCGCAGTAAGACGCGATATAGTCCTGCACAAAGTCGCCGTTTGAGTCGGTAAGTTTCTCGGATGTACCTGTCTTACCTGCGATACGGTAACCGGCTACGTAGCCGTTTTTACCCGTACCCTCAATAGCGTTTACTTCAAGCACTCGGCACATTTCGTCTGATACCGCTTTAGAGATAACCTGACGCTTTGTGTCTGTGCTGATGTTTTTAACAACTGAACCGTCTGTGCCTAGAATCTGCTTTACAACGTGTGGCTGTACTACATCACCACCATTAGCAATAGCAGAAGCAGCGGTAATCATCTGGATAGGTGTGATAGAGAAGTTCTGACCGAAGGACGCAACCGCAAGGTCGACAGGGCCCATAGAGCCATCCTCGGTAAAGAAAAGGTCGTCGGATTCACCAGGAAGGTCGATGCCTGTTTTCTCGGAGAAACCGAATGCCTGATAATACTGCCAGAATCGGTCAGCACCGATTAAGTCACCAATTTGAATAAACGCAGGGTTACACGAGTTACACAGTGCCTGTGTATAGTTCTGTGTGCCGTGACCTGCTGTGTTATGACAACCGATTTTTTTATCGTAGAGCTGATAGTAACCGCTACAACCGAACTTGGTTTTAGTGTTAACTTCATTTTCTTCAAGAGCCATAGAAAGCGTAACCATCTTGAAAACAGAACCAGGATAGTATGTGTCACTTATCGCTTTGTTACGCCACATCTGTGACAGAGCCATACTCTCGGCTTCAGATTTCGCTGTGCTGATGAGCTCGTCGACCTCTTTACCTGTTAAGTTATCCTCCTCGGTCATATAGCCTTTTTCGAGAAGGTATTCTCTGTCGATAGCGTTGATTTTCTTCTGGTCTTCTTTGCTTATTGTGAACGGGTCGTTTAAGTTATAGCCACCGATGGTAGCCATACCTAAAACCTCGCCGTTATTGACATCCATCGCAATAGCGACACCGCGGTTGTAAACATCGTAGTCCTTGATGCCCTGTTGCATGTGCTTTTCGATGATACTCTGAATAGTTTCATCGATAGTGAGCACAACCGAGTTGCCGTCAATCGCCTCGACGTTCTGGCTGTAATCAAACGGCATTACTGAACCGTTGGCGTTAGTCGCTGTAATAAGTCGTCCCGGAGTACCTGTCAAATATTCATTATACTGATACTCAACACCCGACAAGCCCTGATCCTCAGAACCTGTAAATCCGATAACGGACGATGCGAGCGAGTTATACGGATAATAACGCTTATAGTCATCGAGCAAAGCGATTACGCTCGAAAGCTCGTATTTGTCTTCGACCTTGTTCATAAGCTCGAGCACTTTATCGCGCTCGTCACTCTCGATTTTTCTCTTAACTACCGAGTAGTAGGTATCCTGCTTAGTTTTTTCTAAGACATCCTCGTACTCGAGTCCTAAAATTTCCGCAAGCTCAGACGCTACATACTCACGCTGAACATCTTCTTTGAAGCTCGCAGGTGACATAACAACCTGCCACACGGAAGCACTCTGTGCGAGCACCTTGCCGTTTCGGTCGTAAATCGTACCTCGTTTTGCTCTGACTGTTGTATCAGAAAGTTGCTGGTCGACCGCTTTTTGCTGTAATTCTTCGCCCTGTACAAGCTGTAAAAAAGCAAGTCGTGTGATGACTGCGCCGAAACCGACAACGAGTATGATGATGAGTAGCCATACTGTACGCTGTCTTAATCTTTGATTCGCACCCATTTTACACTCTCCTTTCTGAATAAATAGTACGATAAAAATCTGAAAATTACCTGAAAAATGTATCAACAAATTGTGAAATTAAACGCAATTTCCCGAAATCACACGAGAAAAATCGACCCTCACAATAGCAGAAAAAGAGTTAAGACATAATCTCAACTCTTATCTTATACATACTTATTAAGCCTTCCAGTCACTTATGCAACGGACTGCGAAAAAGCGTTCGCTATGGAGTCAAAAACAGTATCCGCGCTTTTCTCTCCAATCTCCACCTTATCGCCCTCGGAAAGACTTACGAACTCTTTCTGCGAATTCGAAGCTTTTGTCATACCGAGGTTTTCCTTAGCATACTTTTCGACAACGGCTGTTGATATGCTCGCGTCAACCTTCATCTGCAACTGTGTGTACAGACTCTGCTTTTCTTCAAGCTGTCTCTGTGCTGAGCTTATCTGCTGGTTAAGCTCTGTGAGCTGTACCTGACCGTGAATAATCAGACCGACCACAGCAACTACAAGCACAGCTAAAACTACCGCACCGGCGATACCGAAGAAATTGTTCTTTCTTCTCTTCACCTTGACGATAGTCTTTTTAGACCTGTCGACGTCAGTATTCTGTTTTTCTTTTTTCGACTTAGATTTCGCTTTCTCTTTCTTTGGGGCAGTTACCGAAGAGGAGTAAATCTCCTCGTCTTCAAACAAGCGCAAATCATAAGCCAGATTACGATACTCGTAAGCCATAGAAGCACCCCGTGTCCAAGCATTTTGGTTTCTGTTTTCTTGGTTTCTGTTCTTTGTTCTGTTTTTGGTTTCTGTTTTTCAGGCGATATGTAAAAAAGTGTAAATCAAAAGTAGTAAAAGCAGTAAATAATGTGTCGATGTATAAAAATTACAAATCTGAAATATTTTATAATTCCTGCCGTGAAATTTTAATATTTCTTTCTCCGAAAATAAAGTAGCAAATATCACAATATAGTGAGAATTCCGCGTAAAACCACAATTTGTAGTGTGGTAAAACGGTTTGTAACAATATTTACAACTTTGTTAATATTCTACCACAGCGACTGTACAATGTCCATAGTAAATAACTACAAATATAGAGTATATTTGCCACTGTGTATAGCGTTTTTGACAAGTTTAATTTCCGTATAGAATTAACCTGTGAATTTTACAGTTTTTCGCACACCCTAAGCTTTGCACTTCGTGAGCGAACATTAATCTCGAGTTCCTCTTGTGACGCTACAATCGGCTTGCGGTTTATAAGCTTTGCTTTAGGCTTGTTACCGCATACGCACACAGGAAACTCCTTCGGACATGTACAACCCACACACCACGAAGCCATCTTCTGTTTAACGATTCTGTCTTCTAGAGAGTGGAATGTGATAACAGCAAGTCTTCCTCCTTTGTTTAAAAGCTCAAAAGCGTCGTCAAGTCCGCTTTCTAACACATCAAGCTCGTGATTAACAGCAATACGTAATGCCTGAAAGGTCTTTCGTGCGGGATGAGTGTCACGTCTTACTTTCTGCGGTACGCTGTTTTTGATGATTTCAGCAAGCTCTAACGTTGTCGTAATCGGCTTTTCTTCTCGTGCTTTTACTATATTTCTCGCGATAGAAGAAGCATACTTCTCTTCGCCGTAGTGGTTAATAATTCGTGCTAGTTCGCTATACTCGAGGTTATTTACTAAATCAGCAGCACTCTCACCCGACTGGCTCATTCGCATATCAAGCGGTGCGTCTTCGTGGAACGAAAATCCACGCTCTGCGACATCGAGCTGGTGTGATGAAACACCGATGTCGAGCATAACTCCGTCGACACAGTAAACGCCTCTTGCATTTAAAAGCTCTTTCATATTGCCGAAGTTACCGTTTACGATAATCGAATTAGGGTTATCCTTGAAACGCTCGCGTACGTGACGAATAGCGTCAGGGTCTTGGTCAATAGAAAGAAGTTTACCGTCTTTTAAATGCGACAAAATCTCTGCCGAGTGACCGCCACCACCGGCTGTGCCGTCGACATAAATTCCGTTTTCTTTAATATTCAAGCCATCAATCGTCTCGTGCAAAAGCACCGGAATGTGTGAAAAGCTCATAGCGTCCTCACAGTCTTAAAAGCTCGAGAGCCTCTTTGACAGACTCTTGCTTCTGTTTTTCGATGAATGCTTCGAATGTATCCTTATCCCACACTTCAATACGTGTGTCCATACCGACAACAACAATATCCTTTGTGAGATTTGCGTCCTCTCGCAGTTTCTGAGCAATCATAACTCGTCCCTGAGAGCTGACCGCAACCTCAGTAGCAGGAGAAATGAGAATATACTGGAGCGAAAGGGCTTTATCAGCAGGAAGCTCTCTAATCTGTTCTCGCAATCTGTCAAACTGAGAAGCAGACAAAATCTGAACACAGTTTTCAAAACCCGAAGTCACGTAAACCGTGTCGCCGAGCTCTTCTCTGAACTTTGACGGCAGAATAACTCTGCCCTTTGTATCGATTGTCTGATTAGTGGTTCCCGAGAACAATTCTGCCACCTCCTGTTGATTTTTGTGCAAATCGTGTCACAAAATGACACTTTGCTCCACCTAATAAATCGATTATATACTATATACAGTAAAAAATCAAGGCAAAAGTTACGATTTATAACAAAAAATTTACAATTTGAAATATTCTTAGTGGGAATTTAAACACATCTAAGTGAAATCCGTATAAAAAGTAGCCCAAAAAGCTTTCAGGGCAATAAAAAAAGCAGAAGCTAAGCGCTTCTGCTTTTTATTTTTTTACTTATGGGTTAGTATTATTTCCTTCAACCGGAAAAACGTTAATGATATTAGCTAAATATTGTTGTATATACAGTGTATCTGATATTGAAACATCGCCACTCCCGTCAACATCACCAGCTACTAACTGCTCGTCTGTTAACGTGATAACCCTAGATAGATAATCTCGAATCATATTAACATCAAAAATATGTACTTCTCCATCTCCATCAACATCTCCATACAGCACTACTTTTGTTGCAGTAGATGGCGAGTATGTAGTTCCGTAAAGCATAGTATTATTTTTACTTACTGTAACAGCACAACGGATATATTTTCCTATATCATTTGCTGTAAGAGTATAAGTAGAAGAATTAGCTGTAGTGATATTACCCCATATTGTTCCATTACTTGAAGATTGCCACTGGTATGTAATATAGTTTACAGGTGTTGTACCGTCACTACAAATAGGTGTAGCAGTTAATGTTTGTCCTTTTGCAACTTTTCCGCTTAAATTAACTTGTGACACACCTTTCGGGTATATTCTCAGTTTTTTGTCTGCACCGTCTGTGAAAGAGAATGTAATTTCGGTATAGCTGTCTGTATCCAACTTGTTTTTAAATCTATCAGTAAATGTAATTAAGGTATCATCTCTTGTAAAATCCTTATCTTCATACAGAATCGTATCACCATTTTTTATAGAAAATAACTGATTGCCATTAAGATTCATATTAACAGAAACTGTGCCAGCATTATATAGAGTATATTTTGAAAGGGAAGAATTTTGTGTAATTGACGTAGCTCTTTTCAGGATAGGTCTTACACAATAGTTACCGCCGTCGCTGAGATTCAAAGTAGTATATACATCACTCCACGCACCGCCTGTGCTGAAGAAGCTTTCACCTGCATTAACTTTTGGTCTACAGTTAGATCTATCCTCTCTTACTGGTACTACTTGATCAGTATCGGTATGTTTAACGATTATCGCGTATTTTTCTACATTTGGATTAATCGGAAAATCAGAATTCAGGTGTACTGTCATAAGTCCGTCTTTTTCAACGTTACCACTAGCAACACTAGTTCCAAGTGAAGCTACACTCGGCGGATTGCCATTAGCATCAGCAGGTGCGATATAAACGTCATATGTACCGCCAACACCGTTAGCGTAGAACATAACTTTGTTTATAACATTATAAGTATCGCTGTAATCAGATACATCATATACATTACAAGTATATACAGTTGTACTATTATAAAAATTAGTATGATTAACTTCATCTATTTCATATTTATTGTTAAACGAAGTAAAGTCGTGTGATAAGATATATTCGTTTTTAGAAAGCGGCTCTACTGACGAGATTGCATTGCTTAGTTCAAAATAATCGAAAGTAATATCTTCATAAGAAATCCAGCAGTAACCGCCGTCACCTTTGTCTTCTCCGTAACTGTTTTTAACAAGCCACGCGCCATCTTCATCAGGTCGATAACCTTCTTTAAAGTTCTCTATCGGATAATTATCATCCCATCCTACTACAGCAATCGCATGGTTCAGCTCGATCGGTTTACCAAAAACATAGTGCGCACCAGTCGACTCATTGAAATAACTATCGTTAGATTCAAAAGTGGTATAAACAGCACCGTACTCTAATATTTTTTCTTTTAAACGTAAAGGATCTTTTTCCACGCATTCGGTGCCTGATACATATAAGCTAGAATTTGATGTTTCCATAACATCAGGCCAATAACTTACAGGTATGTTAGAAGTTTCACTATACTGCAAGTTTTGTGATAAGATAGGTGCTTTCCACTCAATGTTATTACCATCAATAATAGGATTGTTGAAATTCGAAAAATACGAAGTAATCATTCTAAAATTCCAACCACCCGCGATACTATTATGATAAAAGCCTTCATATGTTGTTTTGCCATTAGTATCTTGTGGAGAAACGTTGTTAATTAATGCTAATCTATCACTCAAAATAAAACGAGGTGCTTCTTCAGAAAACTGTTGTTTTAAGCCCGTCATTTTATACCCCGAAATTTCGAGACAAGCTGTAGTTGCAAAAGCGCCACAAGCGCCTGAACCAATTTGATCTTTAATAGGCATAGTAAATCCGTCGTCGGTACGAGGGTCATATTTATCAGGAAAACTAACATCACGTGAAGGTTCATAATCAGGAAAATTCGGAACATAGCCATCTATGCAAATGTAGCTTTGAGATAAAGAAACAAAACCATCATTTTTGCCACTATCTTCTCTACTAATATCTTTTTCTGTTGCAAAAACAGTAAAAGACAAATTACCTGCTGTAAGAAATAAAGCAATTAAAATACAAAGTAACTTTTTCATAATTCAAACCTCCTGACATCAGTTAAAATTGAAAATAGTAATATATTTGATTATATCTGATAGAATCGTATTCGAATTCATCAGAAGTATAATCTGCTTTCCCTAGATTATCAAAAAGCTTGCTCATATTTAAATGTTTCACTGAATTATCGTATTCTTCCAGATCGACAAGATATCTTTGAATGTAAGTCGCATGAATTATATTAACATCTTTAACTTTTTTTACTGGCAGAATCATCATTTGAGCAGAGTTAAGTGTTTCCAAACCTACAAGATAACGCTGAACATATGTAGCGTCCATAATTCTCATAGCACCATCATTATCGACATCGCAGTAAATTATACATGATGCACACAACCTGTCATACTGGTACATCAATTCATAGAATGCTGTATTAACACGACGGTCGACTATGCTTTCGTCAGCTAAGAGTTCTTTTGCCTGTGCTAGTTCAGACTGAAAATCATTCCACAGCTCTTCGTCATAATAGCCGTTATCGTTATTTTCTTTTTCGCAGATAGCAACGAGTTCTTCTACTTCGACTCTATCGATAACGATATTTCGAAGTTCTTCGTGCATTTTATCGCACAGTAAGGTAGCAGTCTCTAAGTTTATTTCGCCATCGTAATAATCTCTACCTTCTTCATAAGTCAAATACATAAATAGAGCTTCCCAACATGTCTCTTCGGCACTTTCGGAGTCTACAATTTTAAGCCAGTTTGGATCAGGGTCTTGAGATCCAGGTTCAGGAGGAAAGTAAAAATCCTGACCAATACCGAAAGCATAAAACATTTCGAGATTAAGGTTGTAAAGTTCTATTAATTTTTTATTAAGCTCTTCTTCGGTATCTACCGCAAACGCGGTCACAGCAGACAAACAGACTAGCACCAAAGCGAGAAGTAATGAAATAAGTCTTTTATATTTTTTCATATTATCACCTCATGAATAATTTAATATTAATAAATATTATGTTTAGTAACCCATCGGAATCCTCTCCTGATGATGATTTCTTTATACATAAATGATAACATATTTTTGTTTCAAAAAACG
>JAZSFG010000002.1:0-6314 GCA_045532065.1 Ruminococcus sp.
TCTGTGATTCTCTTGTACTGACCGAACATGTAGCCGATTTCTCTAGCGCCAACACCCATGTCACCAGCAGGAACGTTTGTTTCAGGACCGATGTGTGTGTAAGGGTCTGACATAAATGACTGACAGAATTTGATGATTTCAGCGTGTGAGTTACCATTAGGATCAAAGTCAGAACCGCCCTTGCCGCCGCCGATTGGGAGACCTGTTAAAGAGTTCTTGAAGATCTGCTCGAAGCCTAAGAACTTGATGATACCAATGTATACGTTTGGAGCGAATCTGAGACCGCCCTTGTATGGACCGATAGCAGAGTTGAACTGTACACGGTAACCTGTGTTAACCTGTACCTGACCATTGTCATCAACCCATGGAACTCTGAATTTAATCTGTCTTTCAGGCTCGCACATTCTCTCGAGCAGTGCCTGCTTCTTGTACATTTCCTCGTTAGCCTCGATTACAGGACGAAGAGAGTTTAAAACTTCCTCTACTGTCTGTAAAAACTCAGGCTCGTTAGCATTTTTAGCTTTAACTTTAGCTAATACTTCATCAACATAAGACATAGTGAATATCCTCCTAAAAAATAATTACAAAATTAAAGTGCGCTCCTATAATTAATACACAAAACATAACGTGAAAATTCATAAAGGAGCTTAGATAAAAAAACAAAAATCTTGCACCTATACCATTATAGAACTAACGGTATTAAAATGCAAGATTTTTCGACATTTTTTCAATTTCTTATAGAAATATGCGTATTTTACGGCGTTTTATGTAGCATATTTGCAATATTGCTAAGCAAAAATTGCGTTATCGCTTGTCTTTTGAACTCAAATAGTCGTGAATTCCCACAGCCGCCGAGCGTCCTGCGCTCATAGCAAGAATTACTGTTGCGGCACCTGTGACAGCGTCGCCACCTGCAAAAACACCTTCTTTTGTAGTCTGACCTGTGATTTCGTCAGCTACGATACATCCGTATTTATCGGTTTCGAGTCCGAATGTGGACGATGCGATAAGTGGGTTAGGAGAGGTGCCCAAAGACATAATAACCATATCGACATCAATTACGAATTCTGAACCCTCAACTGTAACAGGTCTGCGTCTGCCTGAGCAGTCAGGCTCACCGAGTTCCATTTTAACGCACTTGATACCGCACACAGAACCGTTATCATCGGTTATGATTTCCACAGGGTTAGTAAGTAAGTCGAAGATAACGCCCTCTTCTTTTGCGTGGTGGACTTCTTCGAGTCGTGCCGGAAGCTCTGCTTCGCTTCGTCTGTAAACGATGTGAGTTTCTGCTCCAAGTCTCAGAGCTGTACGAGCAGCGTCCATCGCAACGTTACCGCCACCGACAACGGCTACCTTTTTAGCTCGCATAATCGGAGTAGTTGAGTCCTCTTTGAAAGCTTTCATAAGGTTAGAACGGGTCAGATATTCGTTAGCAGAGAAAACGCCGTTTGCGTTTTCGCCCTTGATACCCATAAATTTAGGAAGTCCTGCACCCGAGCCGATGAACACAGCGTCAAATCCTTCATTTTGCATAAGCTCATCGATAGTAACAGACTTTCCGATGATTACGTTTGTCTGAATTTTTACGCCTAAGTGAGAGAGCATTGCAATTTCTTTTTTAACGACGTCGTCTTTAGGTAAACGAAATTCAGGGATACCGTAAACAAGTACACCACCTGCTTCGTGTAATGCTTCGAATATAGTAACGTCGTAGCCGTATTTCAGCAAATCGCCTGCACACGCTAAAGACGCAGGACCTGAGCCGATAACAGCAACTCTCTTTCCGTTTTTGATGTGAGAATGTGGTCTTCTCATACCTTTATCCATCGCAAAATCAGCGACAAATCTCTCGAGCTTGCCGATTGCGACAGCTTCGCCTTTGATACCTCTTACACATCTGCCTTCGCACTGTGACTCCTGCGGGCATACTCGACCGCAGATAGCAGGCAAGGTGTTGCACTCGCAGATTACTTTAAACGCACCTGAAAAATCGCCGTCTTTTACTTTGTGGATAAATTCAGGGATAGGGACTGATACAGGACAGCCCATAACGCACAGAGGGTTTTTGCACTCAAGACAGCGGGTCGCTTCGAGCATAGCCTCTTCTTTTGTATATCCGAGACACACCTCGTCAAAGTTTTTAGCCCTTACCTTTGGGTCTTGTTCTGCTATAGGAACTTTTTTCTTCATATCCATCAGCTTTCACCTCCGCAGTGACCGCAACCGCCGTGATGGGTAGAGCCTTCCTTTTCTTTTAAGTACTCTCTGCCTTCTTCGGTTTTATATATCTGCTGACGCTTCATAGCTTCATCAAAATCAACTAAATGTCCGTCAAACTCAGGGCCGTCAACACAAGCGAATTTCACTTCGCCGCCTACAGTTACTCTACACGCACCGCACATACCTGTACCGTCGACCATAATCGGGTTGAGAGATACGACTGTCGGGATAGAGAGAGCTTTCGTAGTAAGACAAACGAATTTCATCATTATCATCGGACCGATAGCGATACAAAGGTCGTAGTGCTTATTTTCATTATTCACTAAATCTTCCACTACCTTGGTGACAAGACCTGTTCTGCCATAAGAGCCGTCGTCAGTAGTGATGTAGAGGTTATCACATACCGCTTTCATCTCGGGTTCCATAAGGATAAGGTCTTTGGTTTTTGCGCCGATTATTACGTCGCACTTAACGCCTTGTTCAAAAAGCCACTTTACCTGCGGATACACAGGAGCGACTCCGACACCGCCTGCAACAAATAAGATGTTTTTATTTTTAAGTTCTTCTATATCGGTTTCGCACAAGTCGCTCGGTCTGCCCAATGGTCCTGCGACATCGTGGATGAAATCCCATTCTTTAAGTGTAGAGAGTTTAAGTGTTCCTGCTCCGACAACCTGAAAAACGAGGGTTATTGTACCTTCTTTTCTGTCATAGTCACATATAGTGAGAGGAATTCTCTCCGAGTCGTCGTGTGAGCGTACTATAACAAATTGTCCCGGCAGACAGCGAGCCGCGATTCTCTCAGCTTTTACGTCGAAAAGATATATGTTGTCGCTGAGTTTTTCTACGCGTGTAATCTGGTTCATCATTTCACCTTCTAGTAAGAAGTTTTACATACAAAGTAATAATACTCCTTTTTTTACTGTGTTTCAAGGTTTTTTGACTACATATTTGAAAAGTCAAAAGTATTGCAAAGGTCTTACCTTGTGTGATAAAATAAACTTGTATGATAGTATATGGGAGGGATAGTATGTATCTGTTATGTAACGGTAAAGTAATTACTCGAGATGAGCAGTGCCCGTATATCGAAAACGGCGGTGTTCTCATAGATGGGAAAGTAATAAAAGATATCGGCGAAACTGCTACTATTAAAGAAAAATATCCGAATGCTCAGATTGTTGACGCGAAAAGCTTAGTTATTATGCCTGCGTTTATAAACGCTCATACTCACATTTACTCTGCACTTGCAAGAGGGCTTTCTATCAACGGATACAACCCTCAGAATTTCTACGAGATACTCGATGGTATGTGGTGGAATATCGACAGAAAGCTCGATATAAAAGCGACAAGAGCCAGTGCGTACGCTACTTATTTAGACTGTATCCGAAATGGTGTTACAACAGTTTTTGACCATCACGCGAGTTTCTGCGAGATAAACGGTTCGCTTTTTGAAATCGCCGATGTAGCGAAAGAGATGGGCGTGCGTTCGTGCTTGTGTTACGAGGTTTCTGACAGAGACACAGAGCAAAAGTGCGACGAAGCGATTAAAGAAAACGCTGACTTCATCCGATACTGCAAGGATAAAAACGACGATATGATTAAAGCGATGTTCGGCATGCACGCTCTGTTTACCATATCGGACAAGACTTTCGAAAAATGCGTTAAAGCAAATGACAATATGACAGGCTACCACATTCATATATGTGAGGGCTTGAATGATGTTATTGACTCGAAGGAAAAGTACAATATGCTCCCTGTGCAGAGACTTCAAAAGTGGGGTATTTTAGGCGAAAAAACCGTGCTTGGCCACTGTATCCACGTAAGTGAAGAAGAGATGGATATTATTAAAGCGAGCAACTCTATGGTTGTTAATAATCCACAGTCCAATATGGGTAACGCTGTTGGCTGTTCTCCTGTACTCAAGATGTATGAAAAGGGTATACTCCTCGGACTGGGCACTGATGCTTACACCCACGATATGCTCGAGAGTCTTGCTTCTGCACTGACTATTCAGCGTCACAACTCAGGCAAAGCGAATGTTGCGTGGGGTGAAGTTACCGATATGCTGTTCAAAAATAATGCGAAAATTTGTTCTCGTTATTTTGATTCACAGCTTGGTGTGCTTAAAAAAGGCGCTGCTGCTGATGTTATCGTTATGGACTACAAGCCATTTACTGAGTTTGATAATACTAACATCGACGGACATATGATTTTCGGTATGAGAGGCAGACAGTGCGAAACGGTATTCGCAAACGGTAGACTACTATTAAAAGACAGACAGTTTGTCGACATAGATGAAGAAAAATTAAATGCAGAGATTTTACAGTCCGCAAAAACTTTGTGGAGAAAAATCAACGGATAAGAAGGTGTAAAAATGAGCGAAAGAATGACACCTATCAGTATTGAAAAACTGATTGAAAATATAAAAGAAGAGTACGAGAAATACTCGACGATGTTTTCTGTGAAGAAAGCGTACAAACAGGAAAAGAGTAAAACCCTGCCTGTTTTTTGCGAAAAAATCGAGAGTCCTCTCGGTGTTGCTGCAGGTCCTAATACTCAGCTTGCACAGAATATCGTTGCGTCGTATTTTGCAGGAGCGAGATTTTTCGAGCTTAAGACCGTACAGACTTTAGATGGCGAAGACCTCGCAAAATGTATCAGTCGTCCGTGTATCAAAGCTGACGATGAGGGGTATAACTGCGAGTGGTCGACAGAGCTTAGTGTACAACAGGCTTTTGATGAGTACGTTAAAGCGTGGTGTTTGCTAAAGGTTATAAGTTGTGCTTACAACTTGGGCGATAGCGACTCATTTGTATTTAATATGAGTGTCGGCTATGATTTGGACGGTATTAAGTCAAAGAAGATTGACGACTTTATCGAGGGACTGAAAGATTGTTCGGAAACTGAAATTTTCGAACAGTGTAAAGATGTACTTAAAAAGCATTTTCCTGAGCTTACAAACGATATTGACAATATCTCACCTCATGTGTGTACAAGCGTGACTCTCTCCACACTTCACGGCTGTCCTCCTGATGAAATCGAGCGAATTGCTACATATCTTATTAAAGAAAAAGGACTCAACACCTTTGTTAAGTGTAACCCTACCTTGCTCGGTTATCACACAGCGCGTGATATACTCGACTCGATGGGTTACGATTATATCGCGTTTGATGACCATCACTTCAAAGAGGATTTACAGTATGCAGATGCTGTTTCGATGTTTGCACGCTTACAGAAATTAGCCGAAGAGAACAACCTCGCTTTCGGCGTGAAGCTGTCCAATACATTTCCTGTTGACGTTAAAGCAGGAGAGCTCCCTAGTGATGAGATGTATATGAGCGGCAAGTCGCTTTTTCCACTCACTATCGAGATGGCAAGAAGATTGTCGCAGGAGTTTTCAGGAAAACTGCGTATCAGTTTTTCGGGTGGTGCTGACTACTTTAACATAAAAGAACTTTTTGAGTGCGGTATTTTCCCGATTACTGTCGCTACTACTATTCTTAAACCGGGCGGATATATGCGTCTTGCTCAGATGGCGCAAACACTTTATGATTGCGATTACAAAGCGTTTGAGTGTACAGACACAGAAGCTGTTTCGAGACTTGCAAAAAGTGTGCTTAAAGACAAGCACCACACAAAACCGATTAAGCCGTTACCTCAGCGTAAAATAAACGAACAGGTGCCACTTATTGACTGCTATTTTGCGCCGTGTCACAAAGGCTGTCCGATTAATCAGGATATCCCTGAGTATCTCAATCTGGTTAATAAAGGTATGTACAAAGAAGCACTTTCTGTTATCACACAGAAAAACCCGCTTCCGTTTATCACGGGTTCTATCTGTGCCCATCCGTGTATGAGTAAGTGCACTCGTAATTTTTACGATAGCAGTGTTGATATAAGAGGCGCAAAGCTCGTAGCGGCTCAAAAAGGTTACGATGAGCTTTATGCCGAAATTTCTCCAACTGCTCACGTTGACGGCAAGAAGGTTGCTATAATCGGTGGCGGTCCTGCGGGTTTAGCTGCTGCGTATTTCGTAGCTAAAGAGGGAATAGACGTCACAGTTTTCGAACGTGATGAACACGCAGGCGGAA
>JAZSFG010000100.1:0-4649 GCA_045532065.1 Ruminococcus sp.
GGTCCCAAGGGTTCGGCTGTTCGCCGATTAAAGTGGTACGCGAGCTGGGTTCAGAACGTCGCGAGACAGTTCGGTCCCTATCTGTCGTGGGCGCAGGATATTTGAGGAGCTCTGTCCTTAGTACGAGAGGACCGGGATGGACGTACCTCTGGTGCACCAGTTGTCACGCCAGTGGCACAGCTGGGCAGCTATGTACGGATTGGATAAACGCTGAAAGCATCTAAGCGTGAAGCCAACTCCAAGATTAGATATCCCATCGCTTTATGCGAGTAAGACCCCTTGTAGACTACGAGGTTGATAGGCTGCGTGTGTACGCATGGTGACATGTTTAGCTTGGCAGTACTAATAGGTCGAGGGCTTGACCACAATGATTTCTTTGGTCAGTTCCGCATTCACTTTATCTCTCAACACTTTATTCAGTTTTCAGGGTGTACCTAAAGTTCGTAACCAGAAGGTTACGGACTTATTTTTTTGTCTAAAAACACTTTATTGCTCACTTTAATCTATTTTTTGTGTATATAGTCAGTTTTTCGCTTCAAATATTGTACATTACTCGAATAGAAACCGCACGTTTTCAATGGTATAATATATATGTGAGATTATACCTAGAAATTTTTATTATCTTGGAGGTATATATGAAAAAGTTTATATCATTGTTATTAACTTTTATGATTGTACTCAGTATGTTTACTGCAATTCCATTTGTTGCAAACGCTGCTGAAGTCAATCTTGACCCCAACAGAGCTTATGTGAAGGTCGAGGATCAGTATTACGAGGTGAAAAAGGGTGATGTTTTCACTTACGAGTATAAATTTCAGTATCCTGATGAGAAAATAGCAAGTATTGACGTCCATTTATATTACGACACAGAAGGATTGGATTTTTGTCCTGTTGTCGATGAGTACGGAGATGATGATTTCCTTGCTATGTATCCTGCGCTTAATGGCGGAGTTGTACATAATTATGATATTGATGGAAGAATTCTGTTTAATTTTTCATCAGTTGATGGCGTCAGATTCAGAGAAGGTAATGATGTTATCTTCAGCGGTAATTTCGAGGTGACACAGGATAGTGGAATTTTTGAAATCAGCGCAAATTTCTATACTTTAGCAGTTGCAAATAAAGAATTGACAAAACTTGTATATAAAGGCGAGATTTTTGCAGAATTTGATGAAGAAAAATCAATTCCTGAGCTTACACCTGTTGACACAAGCACAGAGCCACCTACAGGGGAGAGCAGCGAAGAAATCGAAACAGATGAAGTGACTGATATTCCGTCTTCAGAAAAGCCTACAGACCCTGTCACAGAGCCTGACGAAGATGAAACAGATGAAACTTCTGAACCAACTGAAATCGTAACAGAGCCTACAGAAGCACCGACTGTTTTACCTACTGAAGAGATAGAAGATATTTCATTCCATTTTGTTAATTCAGGTAAATGGGAGACAGTTTGCGCATTCTCTATGATTGACGAAGAGGACACAGATGTGCTTTGGCCTGGTGTGCAGATGGAATATAATTTCAAAAGCACAGAAGGGGACGATGTTTATTCTGTAACAGTTAGTGGTAAGTATAAGTTCGTTGTTTTCCACGATCCTTTTACTGAAGCTCAGACAGGCGCGATTGAGATTCAGCCTGACAAGTTCTACGATTTTGCAACAGGTGAGTGGCTCGATTGCGTTGAACCATCTGTAATTCCTCCAACTGAAGAAAAGACTGAAACTCCGACTCCACAGCCAACCGAGCTTCCAGACGAGAGTATTACAGTATACCTTATTAACTCTGCTAACTGGACACAGCAGAATATTTATCTGTGGAACGATGGCGACTCTATAGCTACATGGCCGGGACTTGCTATGGTATATACCGGTCAGACTGCGTCAAACGGTGCCGCTATATTTAAGTTTACGTACGAAAAGTACTACGCAAATGTTATTTTTAACAGCGGCGTAGATAGTAATCAGACAGCTGATTTAGTTTTAGAAAATGGTAAGTACTACGACAATTTAACAAATATGTGGTACGATTCTCCTGATATGGAGGATGAGCCAATCAATCCTCCTACTATTCCGAGTGAAATTCCAACAGAGTTACCTTCAACAAAACCAAGTGAGGAGCCAAGTGAAATTCCGTCTGTAGACCCGACAGATCCTCCTGCAACGGACGATGAGCCTACAATTGAGCCTAGTGAGAATGAAAGCAGCGACCCAACAGAGCCAAGCGAAGAGCCTAGTGAAAAACCTGTAGAGCAAGTTAAGGTTTACCTTGTCGACGAAGCAGGCTGGGGTGGCGGACACGTGTACGCGTGGAACGAAGGCGGCGAACAGCACAACCCATGGCCTGGCTCAACTATGACTTTTGAGGGTTCATACGGCAATTATGATGTATTCTCATATACATTTGATGAAGCCTACGACTATATTATTTTCAATAATGGCGCTAACGGTGACCAGACAGATAACCTGGACTTTGTTATAAATGGTATTTTCAACAATAAGAAGATGGAGTGGGAGAATATTCCTGATAATCCGAGCGAAGAACCGAGTGAAGAACCTACAGAGCCTGGCGAAAATCCAAGCGAGGACCCAAATCCTAGCGAGGGTGAAGACGATTTACTTATAGGTGATCTCAATGGAGACGGACAGGTTACTATTTTTGATGCAACATTTATTCAGCGAGCTATCGCAAAAATGGATATACTGACAGAAGAGCAGATAAAAGTTGCTGATGTTGATGGTGACGGTGAAATCAAGATTTTTGATGCTACGAAGATTCAGCGAATAGTAGCAAAGCTGGACATATAAAAAAACATAAAAAAAGACTCACGGGAAATTCCGTGAGTCTTTTTTGTAGGAAGTAAACATACGAAAGTATAGTAATAATTTAGTTTTCGTTTTCTGATTGTGGAGATTCTTCATCAGGTTTATCGTCGCTTAAACCGGTAAAGTGGTTAATAGCACAGACAACGACAATAAGTAATGTCGTTACAAGCAGAAAAATAACGGGATAAACAGGTACTTCGTTCTGGAGTCTGTTGATGTAAAACGCGCCTGCTGTAAGAAATGCGCCGACAGAAACAATCAACGCTATGAATGAGAAAATCTTACCTTTCATATTGCGCTCCGAATCAGGATTTAAGGATATGTTCCTTGATTTTTGTAACGTCGCCGTCCATAATCTTGTAGTTGCAATAAAGCTCGTGACCTTCAAGAGGAGTACTGATTTCCTGATGGATGTACAGCGCGTCAATACCTGCACTTTTAGCACCCTGCATATCAGAAATGCAGTCGTTACCAATCATGATACTCTCTTCTTTTTTAAGACCGTATTCTTTGAAAAGCTTTTCAAAGAAAGTTTTCTGTGGCTTAGAACATCCGCAGTCAGAGCTGATAAAAATACCGTCGAAGTATTTGACTAAATCGAGTTCGACAAGTTCAGGATATGTAAAGCATCGCTGAGCGTTAGAGAGCAGATAAACGTGCTTTCCGGCTTTCTTCAGGCTTTCAAGCAAATCTACAACGCCGTCGTAAAGGCAAATAAACTGAGTGGAAGCCTTTCTGAAACGCTTTGCTGTGTCGTTGATGATTTCTTCAGTAGCATTCACGCCTTTGCGAGCGTAAAGACGTTTGAAAACGTGCTCAAGATGGATTTCGATATGGCTATAAAACGGGTGAATGAAATGTTCAATGTTTTTTTCGCGTTTTGCAAAGCGGTGGTAGTTGTTTTTCAACTCATCCGCTGTGTATGAAGCGCCGTGACTTTTGTAAATTTTAGCGACTTCACCCCAGAAAGCGTCACCCGACTCGTCAGTACGAATGTCGATTAGTGTGCCGTAAAGGTCAAAGATATAATTCTGATACATAAGGTATCCTTTCAAAAACAATATGTTACATTATATACCCATAATCTTCAAAAATAAAGTGTTTGAGAATAAAAAGATAATATGGTACAATTGATTTATAAAGTAGGTGAAAAAATGACCAAAAAACAGATTGCATTACAGGCTGTAGAGGCCTTGAAGAAAGAGTACCCTGATGCCATATGTTCGTTGACATATACTGATCCGTTGCAGCTTTTAATTGCAACACGATTGGCGGCGCAGTGTACTGACGCTCGAGTTAATATGGTTACTCCTGCGCTTTTTGAGCGCTTTCCTGACGCAAAAGCATTTGCAGATGCTCAGTATGAGGAAGTTGAAGAGTACATAAAATCATGTGGACTTTATAAAACGAAAGCAAAGGATTTAGTCGAGCTCGGAAAAATGCTCGTTGCTGATTTTGGCTCAGAAGTACCCGATACGTTAGAACAGCTCATCAAACTTCCGGGAATCGGTCGAAAGACCGCGAATTTAGTTATGGGTGATATTTTTAAAAAGCCTGCGGTGGTTGTTGATACCCATTGTATTCGAATTACCCGCCGACTTGGCTTACATAACGAAAAAGACGCGAAGAAAATCGAATTTATCCTGCGTGATTTGTTGCCTGAAGATGAGTCAAACGATTTTTGTCACCGTATCGTTTTACACGGAAGAGCTGTATGTACTGCCAGAAAAGCGATGTGTGAAAATTGCTGTATGGCAGAGTTTTGTAGAAAGAAGCCGTAAAAACACGCTTGTTTACTATGTTTTAAACCCTCCCTCACTCAAGGAG
>JAZSFG010000164.1:0-4541 GCA_045532065.1 Ruminococcus sp.
AGACTGGTATTCAGGTACTGCTAACGCAATTTATCAGAACATCGACTTTGTCGACAGATATGATCCTGAATATGTTGTAGTTCTTTCAGGTGACCACATTTACAAAATGAACTACGCTGAAATGATTAAATATCACAAGAAGAACAACGCAGCTTGTACAATCGCAGTAATAGACGTACCGCTTGAGGAAGCTTCACGTTTTGGTATCCTCAACACAAACGAAGACGGCTCTATCTACGAATTTGACGAGAAGCCTGCTGTTCCAAAGAGCACAAATGCTTCTATGGGTATTTATGTATTCAATTGGAGCGTTATGAAAAAGTATTTAATCGAAGACGAACTTAAAGAAGACTCCAGCCACGACTTTGGTAAGGACGTCCTCCCTGCAATGCTTAATGCGGGCGAAAAAATGATGGCTTATCCTTTCGAAGGCTACTGGAAAGATGTCGGTACTATCGACAGCTTGTGGGAAGCTAATATGGACTTGCTTGACCCTAACGTTACTTTAAGTCTCAGACACGTTTACTCACGCAACCCTATGATGCCACCTCACTATGTAGGTGAAAATGCTGAGATTCAGAATTCTATGCTCGCTGACGGTTGTAACGTCGACGGTAAACTCGAGTTCTCTATCCTCTTCCCTGGTGTTACTATCGGCAAAGGTGCGATAATTAACTCGTCTATCATTATGCCTGGCGCTGTTATCGGCGAAGGCGCAAATATACAGTTCTCTATCATTTCTGAAAACACTGTAATAGGTAAAAATGCTCAGATTGGTAAAAATCCATCTGATGTAGAAAACCGCGATGATTGGGGTATCACTGTTATCGGTGACGGTCTTACAATCGGTGACAATGTCGTTATCGGTGCTAAAGAAATGATTGATCATGATGTGGAGGTGTGATTATGGGATCTAACAGAATTTTAGGCTTAATTTTCGCCAACACATTTGAAGACGGTCTCCCTGAACTCACCGCAAGCCGTACTATGGGTTCTGTGCCTTTCGGCGGTAAATACAGACTGATTGATTTTCCGCTCTCCAACATGAGCAACTCCGGTATCAACAACGTTGGTATCATAACAAAAAGCAACTTCTTGTCCCTTATGGACCATTTGGGAACAGGTAACGCGTGGGATTTAGCTAAACGCAGAAATGGTCTGACAATTCTCCCACCATATAAAGACCATAACTTTGATGGAATTATTGAAACACTTTATACACTACACGGCTTTATTGAGCACGGAAACGAAGAATATGTACTCATTGACCACGCAGGATGTGTATCAAACTTCAATTACAGAAAACTTCTTGAGTACCATGAACTCAAAGGTGCTGATATCACCTTCATCTACACAAAGAGAAGTAGAGAGTGTGAGGTTCAAACAGAAGGTACTATGCTTGAAATCGACGAAAGCGGAAAAGTCACAAAGGTTCTGCTCCCATCTATTTGCCACAGTGAAACAACATTCTCATCTGGTGCATTTTTGATTAAGAAAGATTTGCTTATGAATATGGTAAGAAATCTCGTTGCTGAAAACAAAACCGATTTCACAAGAGACTTTGTTCAGCCTAATGTAGGAAGGCTTAACATCTACGCATACGAAAACACAGGTTACTGCGCTATAATCACCTCGATGAAAGATTACTTCAAAGCCAGTATGGATCTTATGGATCCGGCTGTCAGAGCGCATCTTTTCAACCCTAAGCACCCTATCTACACTAAAGTTAGAGATGATATGCCGAGCCGCTACGGACTCGACAGTTGTGTCAAAGGTTCTCTTATTGCTCAGGGCTGTACTATTGACGGTACGGTTGAAAACAGTATAATATCTAAGGGCGTTCGAATCGGTAAAGGTGCTCACATTAAGAACTGTATCATTATGCAAGATACAGTAATCGGCGACAACGCTGATTTAAGCCACCTTATCATCGACAAAGACGTTACTGTAGGCGAAGGCAAAACTATCATCGGTTGCGAATCCTACCCGATGTATATTGCTAAACGCTCTGTTATTTAAACTTTGGAGGTTTAAAAATGAAAATTCTTTATTGTGCAAGCGAAGCTAACCCTTTTGCGGGTAGCGGCGGTCTTGCTGACGTTGCAGGCTCTTTGCCACATACACTGTGCAGAAAAGGTCAGGATTGCAGAATTGTTATGCCGCTTTACGGCACTATTCCGCAGGACCTCAAAAACCAGATGAACTTCATCACAAACTTTACTGTCCCTGTGGCTTGGCGTCACCAGTACTGCGGACTTTTCTGGGCTAGATGGAACGACTGCACATACTATTTTATTGATAACGAGTATTACTTTAACCGTAACGCTCTGTATGGCTTCTACGATGATGCTGAGAGATACGCTTTCTTCTCACGTGCTATCCTCGAGATGCTTCCGTACATTGATTTCCATCCGGACATCATCCACACTAACGATTGGCAGACAGCTTTAGTACCTGTTTACTACTATCTGTTCTATTCGAAGAATCCGTGGTATCACAACATCAAGAGCGTTTTCACTATCCACAACATTCAGTATCAGGGTAAGTACGGATGGGACGTTAACACCGAGTGTGTAGGCATTCCTGAATCCGAACAGAAGATTATTGAAATGGACGGCAAGCTCAATATGATGAAAGGTGCTATCGAGTGTGCTACTCGAGTAACCACAGTTTCTCCGAGCTATGCTGCTGAAATCAAAGACCCATGGTACAGCCACGGTCTGCACCACTCCCTAAATCGCAACCACTATAAGCTGTGCGGTATCTTAAATGGTATCGACGGTATGAGTTACGATCCTGCTACTGACTATCAGCTTTACTGTAACTATACTAAAGAGAACATGGGCGGTAAAGGCGAGTGTAAACGTGCTTTACAGGAAAGACTTAACCTTCCTCAATCGTGGGATACTCCGATGGTTGCTATGATTACACGTCTTGTTTCTCACAAAGGTCTTGACCTCGTTCGTGGCGGTATCGAAGACCTATTAAACACTCAGAAGATGCAGTTTGTCATCTTAGGTTCAGGCGACGAAGAGTACGAACAGTTCTTCAGAGATTTACAGTGGAAATATCCGGATAGAGTTCGCTTCTGTCAGGGCTTTGTTCCGGAGCTTGCAAGAAAGATTTACTCAGGTGCTGATATCTTCCTTATGCCAAGTAAGCAGGAGCCTTGTGGCCTTTCACAGATGATTGCTCTTCGCTATGGTACTATCCCTGTAGTACGTGAAGTTGGCGGTCTCAAAGACTCTGTATTTGATTCATACGACAACTACGGCAACGGCTTCACTTTCAGAAACTACGATATTGCTGATATGTGTAACGCTGTTAAGCGTGCACTCGCTGGTATCTACGACAACGAAGGCTGGCACCAGCTTATGTGGCGTGCTATGATGAGCGACAACAGCTGGGAACGCAGCGCTCAGGACTACATCAACGTCTACGAGGATACTTTAAACTGGCTATAATATGATAAAACGGAGAGGTATTCCCTCTCCGTTTTTTTAATAATCTTCTACGTCAAATTTCTTGTTTTTATAATAATACACTCTGTCCTCTTCCGTAATTTTCCTCAACACTTTGCACGGGTTACCGACGGCTACTGTGTCAGAAGGTATGTCCTTAGTAACAACACTACCCGAGCCGATTACGCAGTTGTCCCCTATTTTAACACCAGGATTTATCACAACATTCGCACCAATCCACACATTGTTTCCAACAGTAATTTCATCAGCATATTCGTATTTTCTGCGTGACAAGTAATGTATCGGGTGCCCTGCGGTTGTAATACATACATTCGGTGCAACAAGAACATTATCGCCGAATGTCACCTTTGCGCAGTCAAGAACAGTCAAATTATAGTTTGAATAAAAATTCTCTCCGAGAATTATATTTGTGCCATAATCGCATCTAAACGGAGGTTCTATATAAAAATTATCTTTGGTATTAGGTATAAGCTCTCTGAGGTATTCATTTCGTTTTTCAACATCAAGAGGACCACAAGTGTTAACTTTATGGCACAGCACCTTTGCTCTCTGGCGTTCCTCAAAAAGTCCGTCTTCAAACGAAAGGTACGGAAGTCCGTTTAACATTCTATCTTTTTGATTCACAAAATCACCTCTGTATGTAATTTTACCACGCAAATGTTATGTATTCAAGTATATAAAATGCTATTGATTTTGAGTTTTCCTTGTGTTATAATAAACCGTAGCGCAAGCCGTACTATTTATTCGTATAAATAAGCGAGCAACAGGCCCTGTACGATTGTGGCCTGTGAACCATGTCAGGCGGGGAACCGAGCAGCATTAAGCAGAATTCGCGATGCGATGCAGTAAGTCTGTTGTTCACTTATTTGTACGATAGGCCGATTTCGGCTACGGCTTGCTTTTTTGTTAGGAGTGAGATTATGTATCAGGTTTTATATCGAAAATACAGACCTTCTACCTTTGAGGATGTTGTCGGTCAGCCACAGGTTACTGTTACGCTGAAAAACGAGCTGAAATCAGGAAGAGTTAATCACGCATACTTGTTTACAGGCTCTCGTG
>JAZSFG010000150.1:0-3871 GCA_045532065.1 Ruminococcus sp.
CGCTCTTTACGCTCAATCATTTCAGAAAAACGAGTGTTATATTCATACGGATACTTAAAATTAAATATGCGTTCGAGTTTATCGACATCGTAGGCTTTAAGCTTAGTAACAGCTCCTGCACCGCAAGCGAGTATTGTGTGGGTTTCGTCCATAACGTAGACGTTATAAAGACTCTCACAGCCCTTTTTCGCCCATCCGACGTTTTCGAGGTTTCCCGCCATACGACTCTGTCTATATAGGTAGTATGGAACAAACGAGTCAGAAAGCAGAACTTTCTGCGAATACTCGAGCATATCAGTAGACTCGTTTTTAATGCCGATATCGACTTCTATATTGTCGGTATTAAGTGTCGAACTACGTTTAAGCGAAAGTGTGTGCACGGTGATACTCTCAGGAGAAAGGTCTCTCACTTTATCGAGAGTGTTTTTAAAGCTCTCATAACAATCACCTTTAAGGCCTGAGATAAGGTCCATATTGATATTATCAAAACCACACTCACGCGCGAGCATAAAAGCATCAATCGTATCTTGTGCGCTATGACGTCGACCGATAATCTCGAGCACAGAGTCATTAAGTGTTTGCGGATTTATACTGATACGGTTAACGTTGTTTTTCTTAATAGCTAAAAGCTTTTCTTTCGTTATCGTATCAGGGCGACCAGCCTCAACAGTAAACTCTCTGCAAGTGCTCATATCAAAGCATTTATTCACAGTAGATAAAATAAAATCAAGCTGTGTATCACTCAAAGTGGTTGGAGTGCCACCGCCCATATAAACGGTTTCCAGTTTTAGTCCGAGCTTTTTTGCGTACTGCGCGGTAGCTTCGATTTCTTTTACAAGAAGCTTCACATAATCATCGATGAGGTGTTTTGCTTTTTCTACTGACTGTGATACAAACGAGCAGTAGTTACATCTCGACGGACAAAACGGAATCGAAATATAAAGAGAGAACGATTTTTCTTCTGATAAGGATAAAATCTCTCGCTCAGCTTTTTCTGTAATGAGCGCTAGTTCACTCTTTCTCTCACTTACCATAAGGTCGTTTTTATAGTACTCGACTGCGTCGTCAAAACCCTTTTCGTCGATAATACGACGTAGAAGTTTTATCGGACGCACACCCGTGAGCAATCCCCACGGAAGTGAAGTATTAAAACGCTCACACAAAAGCTTATACAAGAGCTGTGCCATAATAAGCTCATCGTTTATATCGTTATTCGTTTTTGTCGCTGTTTCTGTTTTACAAAAATCCTGTACGCAAAGAGTGACAACTATTTCATCTTTACAAGCAGTATAAACGTAAGGTGCGACTAACTCCTCACATTCTCTCAAAACAGTAATCTTATCATACGGATAAAAAGCTCGTGTGAGATTTTCCATCTCGTAGTGAAAAGAATGGCTGTCAATATATAAATTCATAGATATTGCCTTATTTCATATATGGATTGTACTTTTTTTCTTGTGATAACATCGAAAAACGGTCGTGGCCCGGATAGACGACATATTCACCATCTAAATCTTTAAGCTTTTTAAGGGACATAAGCATCTGCTGATGATTACTGGTCGGGAAATCTGTACGACCTATAGACAAACAAAACAGCGTGTCACCCGAGAAAAGCCACTCACCCACTATATAACATCCGCTACCTACAGTATGACCAGGGGTTGTAATAAACTTAATCTCATTATCGCCAAGCTTAATAATATCTCCGTCTGTAAGTTCAACATCGACTCTAAATTCATTAACGCTAATTCGATGAATAGCTGAGCCGTTTAACATACAGTCGTTAAGCAGTTCAATCTCAGCTTTACCGATGCACACCTGCGGATTATAGTGCTCAAGGAGATAAGAAACACCGCCGATGTGGTCAAAGTGACCGTGAGTAAGCAAAATATACTTTAGATTTCCGCCCTTTTCTTCGATAAGAGCCTTAAGTTCTTCACTCTCAGTGCTTGGGTCTATAACAGCTATCTCCCCTGTTTCTTCGTCTGTCAGCACAAAAGTGTTATTTTCTAGTCTACCTAAAACAAGAAATTCAAGATCAATCATTTTTTCAACTCCTTAGAATCAAGCAGGATAGTAACAGGGCCGTCATTCAAGAGCGAAACCTTCATATCAGCACCGAAGATGCCCTTCTTAACGTTTTCAATGCCGTCCGATTTAATTCTTTCACAGAAATATTCGTAAAGCTCGTTCGCCATATCAGGTGCACCCGCATTCACAAAGCTAGGTCTTCTACCCTTTCGGCAATCAGCGAGCAAAGTAAACTGTGAAATAACTAAAACCGAACCACCAATATCAGTAAGAGAAAGATTCATCTTGCCATTTTCATCCTCGAAAACACGCATACCTGAAATCTTTTTAGACAAAATATCGGCATCTTCTTTTGTATCAGTGTTGTCGACACCGAGCAGGATAAGAAATCCGCTTTTAATTTCGGATATCAATTCGTTATCGACAACTACATTCGCGTGTGTAACACGCTGTAAAACTGCTTTCATAATAAAAACCTCAATCAGCGTCGTGAAATAGACACGATGCCGTTAATACCCGCAAGCTTTGCCATAACAGCACGTAGGTGGTCCATACCATTAACGTCGATGTTAACGGAGATGATACCGAGTCCATCAGGAAGCTCACGTGAATTCAACATATGGATATAAATATGCATTGACGAAAGAACACTTGTTACATCAGCTAGGAAGCCTGTGCGGTCTTTAACGAGAATCTCAATGTTAGCCTGGAAAGTTTCCTTAATATCTTCTTCCCAGTGAGCCGCTACCCAACGTTCAGGCTCTTCACAATTTTCGATAACTTCAGGTACGTTTGAACAACTGCGTTTGTGAATAGAAACACCGAAACCACGAGTGATAAAGCCGATGATTTCGTCACCCGGAAGCGGGTTGCAACAGCGGGAGAACTTAATCAGACAGTCTTGTACACCTTCAACAGTAACACCCGAGCCGACACGTTTTTTGCGTGGTGGTGCTGTGGTTTCTTTAGCGCTTGCAGCCTGTGCTTCAGAAGCCTTCTTGTACTTCTTTATATATGCATCCTTAACACGTGGCATTATCTTCCACAGCTGTGTACCGCCGTAACCGATTGATGCGTAAAAATCATCTAAAGTACTGCAGTGCTGACGCTGCATAATACCAGAAAGGCACTCTTCAAGGTCCTTTTCGTCAAACTGCATACCTGCTTTTTTTAGTTCACGCTCAAACATAGCCTTACCTTCAACTATGTTTTCATCACGACGCTCTTTCTTAAACCAAGAACGGATTTTACTTTTCGCCTGATTAGTTTTAACGATATTGAGCCAGTCACGTTTAGGGCCTGTTCCCTCTTTTTGTGTCAGAATCTCAACAATTTCACCTGTTTTTACCTGATAATCAATCGGAACGATTCGTCTGTCGACCTTAGCACCGACCATACGGTTACCAACAGCAGTGTGGATAGCATAAGCAACGTCGATAACAGTAGAGCCGGCTGTCATACCCAAAACGTCACCTTTCGGTGTGAAAACGTAAACCTCATCAGGACTTAAGTCGTTTTTGATAGTCTTAACGATATCTGTTGCATCTTCGGCCTCAGACTGAATCTCTAAAGTCTTTCTAATCCACTCGAGTCGGTCTTCGATAGACTCGCTCTTTCCTGTATTCATACCGAGCTTGTACTTCCAGTGAGCCGCGATACCGTATTCAGCGGTATGATGCATTTCATAGGTACGAATCTGAACCTCAAACGGAATAGAATCCTTATCAAAAACGGTAGTGTGAAGCGACTGGTACATATTAGGCTTCGGTGTAGAAATATAATCCTTGAATCTATTTGGAAGCGGAGTATACAGGTCGTGCACGATACCTAAAACGTTGTA